>NZ_RAWR01000160.1:0-25386 GCF_003986945.1 Corallococcus sp. AB018
GCCGGAAGCCATCGAGTTCGAGTTCGGCCGGCCCCAGGCCACCGCCTGCAATTGTTTCAAGGGTGATGCCAGCGCGCAGGACGGGGGCGCGTGCGCCACGCCGCGCTTCGGCACGTACCTGCTCGCGCTGACGTGGGCCCCCACCTTCTGCCGGACCCATCCGGACAAGGAGGAGTGCGAGCACCTGGAAGGCACCTTCGGCGCGACGCACCTCACGATCCACGGACTGTGGCCCCAGTTCAACGACGAGGAGGCGCGAGAGCTCAACTGCACCTATCCGGCATTCTGCGGCGGGCTCTGCGAATGCCAGGGCAGCAATGCCCCTTCGAAGTGCTTCCCCGACCCCGCCACGATTCCACACGCCATGGGCACCTACGGGCCGGGCTTCATCACGGACAACTACTTCCTCGCGAACCACGAGTGGCCCAAGCACGGCAGCTGCACGGGGATGGACGCCCGGACCTACTTCCAGAGCACCATCGACGCGCTGCTGTCATTGCCGGGCGACCAGGGAACTCCGGCCGCGCTCACGGACAACGTCGGCGGGAGCGTGGCGCTGGAGAACCTGCGCGCCGCGTTCGGACAGCGCGACAGCGTCGCCTTCTCTTGCGACCCGAAGTGCAACCTCCTGGAGGTCGGCGTCTGCTTCTCCGTGGATGATCAACTGCGCCCCTCGGCGCCCATGACGTGCCCGACGAACGTCACCAGCGGCGCCTCCAACAACTGCGCGGGCAATGGCCCGCAGCCCCGCTGCCCCATGGTGAAGATCCAGGCCGCGGTGCCCTTCGACAGCGGCGGGGGCGGAGGCGGCCCGTCCTCCACCTGCGGACAGCCGGGCCAGGGCCCCGCGTGCACGAATGATCAGCTCTGCCAGAACCAGGGCTGGGTCCGCTGCGCGCGCTCCGGGTGCTGCACCACCGTGCCCAAGCGCTGAATCAGGCCACGGCCTGGAGGTCGGCGTCGCGCGGCACCTTCGCGGCGGCGGTGCGCACCACCTCCGGGCTCGCGCCGTCCTTGTGGGCGTTCTCGCTCAGGTGCCGGCGCCAGGCTCGCGCGCCGGGCAGGCCCTGGAAGAGGCCCAGCATGTGCCGGGTGATGGCGCCCAGCGGCGCCCCCTGGCTCATCTGCGTTTCGATGTACGGCAGCATCGCGTCCACCACCTCGTGCCGCGTGAGGGGCGCCTGCGTGCTCCCGAAGAAGCGCCGGTCCGCGTCCGCCAGCAGGTACGGGGATTCGTAGGGCGCGCGGCCCATCATCACGCCGTCCACGCGGCCCAGGTGCTCCGCCGCCGCGTCCAGCGTCTTGATGCCGCCGTTGAGGCTGATGTCCAGGTGCGGGTACTCGGCCTTGAGCCGGTGCACCAGGTCGTAGCGCAGGGGCGGCACGTCCCGGTTCTCCTTGGGAGACAGGCCCTGCAGCCACGCCTTGCGCGCGTGCACGATGAAGCGCGTGCAGCCCGCGGCGGAGACGCGCTTCACGAAGTCCTCCAGCGTGGACCACTCCTCCAGGTCGTCGATGGCGATGCGCGACTTCACCGTCACGGGGATGCGCACCGCTTCGCGCATGGCGGCGACACCGCGCGCGACGAGGTCCGGCTCCGCCATCAGGCACGCGCCGAAGCGGCCGGACTGCACGCGGTCGCTGGGGCAGCCCACGTTGAGGTTGATCTCGTCGTAGCCCCACTCCTCGCCAATGCGCGCGGAGGCGGCCAGGTCCGCGGGCTCCGAGCCGCCCAGCTGAAGGGCCACCGGGTGCTCGGCGGGCGTGAAGCCCAGCAGGCGGTCGCGCTTGCCATGCAGCACCGCGCCCGTGGTCACCATCTCCGTGTAGAGCAGCGTGTGACGGGAGATGAGCCGGAAGAAGTACCGGCAGTGCCGGTCCGTCCAGTCCATCATCGGCGCGACACACAGCGGCATGGGGTAGGCCAGGGCAGTCATCGCCCTACCCATATCCGGACTCCCGCCGTCCGCCCAGGGTCTCCCGAGGCTCCCTCTGGAAGCAGGCGGACGACCGGGCTCAGGCGGTAGTGCCGAGCACCACGCCCTGCTCCGCGAGCCACGCGTCCACCAACCGCTGGCCGGCGTCCGTCAGGGTGAAGCCCAGCCCGGCCCACTGCTGGCCATTGAGCATCACCACCTGCCCCAGCGCGCGGGCGAAGGCCACCTCCGGAGCCGCCTGCTTGAGCAGCGCGCCCGCGTAGTGGTGCAGGAACAGGTCGAAGTTCTTCGCGAAGTCCGGGTGCCCGGGGAGCGAGTCGCTGCGCGTGTCCGCCGACACGTCATACGTCTGGATGACCGCGCCGAAGCCCAGCACGTCCACCAGGAACGCCTGCATCCGGTCCTTGCCGCGCACCCGCCCGGGCAGCCACCGCTCCGGCCCCGCCGACGTCTGGAAGGTCCACAGGCCGCGTTGACGCGTGGCGGCGAACGGCAGCCCCCCACCCCGCCGCTCCACCTGGACCGCCCGGCGCTGCACCCGCGGAGGCGAGCTCTCCGAACGCGCGGGGAAGTAGACGATGACCGCCGGTGTGGAGCGGGCGCAGTTCATGGGGGACACGACTCCAGAGGGGGAACACCTGCACCGGAATTATCCGGCGCGGACGCCCTGGAGTTGCTTCCCGGTCAACGCTTTTCAGGGGCCGCCCGGCATGGGCCCGGCGAGCGCCTCCACGGCTTCGGGGAGCGTGCCCCGTTCGAGCGCGGCGTGGAGGGTCATCATCTGGGCGGTCACCACCGCGCGCGACACCTTGGCGCCCGCGCCGTCGCGCACCAGCAGCTCCAGGGTGGCCTGGGCCAGGAGCAGCGGCAGCGTGGTGAAGGCGAGCATGTCCCGGGGCGCTCCCGCCAGGAACAGCGAGCGCACGTAGCGCGCCGCGGCGATCAGGTCCTGGCCCGCGAGCTGCTCCACGTCCTGGAGCTGCACGCCGTCCGGAAGCCACACGCGGCCCTCCTTCCGGTCCTGGCGCGCGTCCTTGAGGATGTTGACCAGCTGGAGCCCCTCTCCGAACAGCGGGGCCAGCGAGCGCAGGTTCGGCGCGTACAGCGCGAGGCGAGAATCCAGGACGAACAGCTCCGTGAGCAGCTCCCCCACCAGTCCCGCCACGATGTAGCAATAGTCACGCAGGGACTGGAGCGACCCGAGCTTCAACAGTCCGTCCTCGGACGCACCGGCCAGCACCTGCCCCATGCCCTGCACCGTCTTCAGCACGAAGTGGCGCAGGATGGCGCCGGCCTCCGGGCGCAGGGCGTCCAGGCTCGCCAGCAGCGTGGGCGTGCGCGCGAGCAGGTCCAGGTAGCCCGCGTTCTCGCTGGGGCGGCGCGACAGCCACTCGCGCGACAACGCCCCGGCGTCCGTGCCCGGCTTCTCCTGGAGCAGGGCTTCGAAGGCGGCCAGCGCCTCCCGCCGCTCGTCGCGCGTCCAGGGAGCGGCGTCCTCCAGCGTGTCGGCGACGCGCAACAGCAGGTAGCCCAGGCCCACCTCGCGGCGCAGCGGCTCGTCGAGCAGCGGGATGGCGAGCGCGAACGTGCGGCTGGTCCGCACGAGGAAGTCCGTCAGTTCGTCATCCCGGAACGGAAGGGCCGTCGCGGTGGGGGCGTCACTCAAGGAACCGTCCTCCGGGCACGGGCGTGCCTGCCGCCCGCGCCCTCACTGCCACAAGCCATCCACCGACACACGCGAGAACGTGCGAGCCCGGCGCGCGGGGCCAGGACGGACACCGCGCGCCCGGGTTTTACCGGTGCTTCAGGGCGCCGGAGCGACCGTGGGCTTCGGGGCCGCGGGCTGCGCGGGAGCAGCGGGCTGGGCCGGCGCGGCGGGGGCGGCGGGCTTCGGCTCCGGCTTCTCGTGCGACTCCAGGATCTTGCCGTTGTCAGCCGCGATGCGGCGGTACCACGCGTCCGGGTAGCGCGGGTGGCCCACCTTGCCCGTGTTGTCGCGCACGTTGCCGTCGATGTACTTCACGAGCAGCTGCTCCCCCAGCTTGCGCCAGCGCGCGTGCACCTTGTCGCCCTGCTGCAGGGAGTACTCGGTGAGGTACTGGCGGGCCTGCTCCGGCGTCCGCTTGTAGAGCACCTGCGCGATGCTCTCGATGTTGGCCTGGTCCGCCAGGAACTGGCCCTCCAGGTCCCCCTGCGCCTTCTGCACGTCGACAATCATGTCGCTCCAGCGCCCGTAGGCCTGGTTCGACACCCAGTTGAAGACCCAGAAGGACGAGTCCCAGGAGAACTCGCCGCGGCTGGCCACGCCCTGGGAGAAGTTCTTCGGCACCTGCCGGATGCCCGCGTACATGGGCGTGTAGACGGTGGTGAAGGTGTCATCCACGCCGAACCAGAGCACTCCGCCAATGGCGTCCGGCAGCGTGGAGCGCATCTGCGCGACGAAGGAGAAGCCCGTCTGCTGCGTGGAGATGGCGCGCTCGTGCACGTAGCTCTTGCCGTCCACGTCCCACGTCATGGGGCGCCAGCGGTAGGGCACCGCGTAGGGCCCCGCGCCCACGTCCTTGGACATGTCCAGCGGCGTGCCCTCGAAGTGGTCGCGCATGAGCGCCATGGCGTCCTGCACGGACACCTTCTTGTCCGGCTTCACCCACAGGGGCAGCCGCTTCGTGGTGTCCGCGCCGTCCGCGAACTCCACGCCCAGCTTCTGGGACGGGGCCGCGCGGCGGAAGATGCTCCACACGCGCGCCTCGCTGAAGCGCTGCCCGCCGAAGTCCAGCGGGTGGTACGTGTCCGCGAAGCTGAAGTCCTTGTCCGCGCCCGTGTACCAGCCCTTCGCGCGCGCGAAGGAGATGACGTCCGGCGAGTACAGCGTGGTGGCGCTGTCGTTGAGCGGGAACTGGCGGATGCGCGACTGGTTGGCGTGCGCGGAGATGTAGCCGTCCGGCAGCTTGCGGGCCACCCACACCGCGCCCTTCTGCCCCTCGCCCTTGCCAATCATCTCCAGGAGCCACGCCTCCTTGGGGTCGGCGATGGAGAACGTCTCACCGGTGGACGCGTAGCCGTACTCGGCGACCAGGTCCGTCATCACCTGGATGGCCTCACGCGCCGTCTTCGAGCGCTCCAGCGCGATGTAGATGAGCGAGCCGTAGTCGATGATGCCCGAGGGCCCCTCCAGCTCCTTGCGGCCCGTGAAGGTGGACTCGCTGATGGACAGCTGGTGCTCGTTCATGTTGCCCACCACCGAATAGGTGGCGGCCGGCTGCTTGATGCGGCCCAGGAACTTGCCGGTGTCCCACTCCATGACGTCGCGCATGGAGCCGGCCGCGTGGCGGCGGGCGGGCGTGTAGTACAGCTCGCCGTACAGCTCGTGCGCGTCCGCCGCGTAGGTGATGAACGTGGAGCCGTCCGTCGTGGCGCCCTTCGTCACCAGCATGCTGGTGCAGGCGTCCGCGACAACGGGGGCGACGAGCACCGCCGTCAGCGGCAGCGCGGTGAAGAGGGTCGAAGGGAATCGGTTCATGGCGGCGCAATCTAGCAGGACCGCCGCCCGCTGCCCGCCCAGACAGGTTGCCCGGCACCCGAGCGCCCGGGCCCCGGCAGCCCTGCCGCATGACGCCATGCGAGAAGCCGATGGCCGTTGAGCCCCGCGCTACTTCCCGACCCCCACGTTGGATGGCACCCGTCGTGTGGGGACGCTAGGGTTGCCTTTTCCTGCCCGGGGCGTTCCGAACCCCAGGGCTCCCTTTGGAGGAAACCGTGACGGAGATCGTGGTGGGCCTGGTGGTGTTCTTCGTCCTCACGGTCGTGCTCGGCCCCGCCCTGTGGAGCTCCCGCATCTGGTGGAGCAAGGCGGACCGCGAGCAGGTGAAGGACAAGCACGGCCGCCCCCAGAAGGGCCCGAAGGACGCCTAGGGGACGGCCGGCTTGCGGTACCTGGCGGCTACTCGTCGTTCTGGCGCAGCGCCGCCAGCACGTTGAGGTCCTCCAGCGTGGTGGTGTCCTGCGAGGACTGCTTGCCCGCGGCCACGTCGCGCAGCAGCCGGCGCATGATCTTCCCGGAGCGCGTCTTGGGCAGCCCTTCCGCGAAGCGGATGACATCCGGCCGCGCGATGGCGCCAATCTCCTTGCCCACGTGCACGGCCAGCTCCTTCTTGAGCGCTTCTGAAGGCGCGTTGCCCTGCTTGAGCGTCACGAAGGCGACGAGCGCCGTGCCCTTCAGGTCATCCGGGCGGCCCACCACGGCGGCCTCGGACACCTTCGGGTGCGCCACGAGCGCGCTCTCCACCTCCGCGGTGCCCAGGCGGTGGCCCGCCACGTTCACCACGTCGTCCACGCGCCCCATCAGCCACACGTAGCCGTCCGCGTCCGTGCGCGCGCCGTCGCCGGTGAAGTACATGCCGGGCAGCTCGCTGAAGTACGTGTTCACGTACCGCTCCGGGTCCCCGTACACGGTGCGCAGCATGGACGGCCAGGGCTTCGTCACGAAGAGCAGCCCACCCTGCCCCTTGGGCACGCGCTTGCCGTCGCGGTCGAGAATCTCCGCGTGGATGCCGGGCAGCGGGAACGTGGCGGAGCCGGGCTTGGTGGGCGTGGCGCCGGGCAGCGGTGAAACCATGATGCTGCCCGTCTCCGTCTGCCACCACGTGTCCACGACCGGGCAGCGCCCCCCGCCGATGACGTCGCGGTACCACATCCACGCCTCGGGGTTGATGGGCTCGCCCACGCTGCCCAAGAGGCGCAGCGAGGTCAGGTTGTGCTTCTTCACCGGTTCGTCGCCCAGGCGCATGAAGGCGCGGATGGCGGTGGGCGCGGTGTAGAGGATGGTGGCCTTGTAGCGCTCGATGATGTCCCAGAAGCGGTCCGGGCCCGGCTGCGTGGGCGCACCCTCGTAGATGATGGTGGTGACGCCGTTCATCAGCGGGCCGTAGACGACGTACGTGTGGCCCGTCACCCAGCCCACGTCCGCGGTGCACCAGTAGACGTCGTCATCGCGCAGGTCGAACACCCAGCGCGTGGTGAGCGACGCGTTCATCGCGTAGCCAGCCGTGGTGTGCAGCACGCCCTTGGGCTTCCCGGTGGAGCCGGACGTGTAGAGGATGAACAGCGGGTGTTCACTCTCCACCCACTCCGGCTCGCAGACGTCGGACTGGCCCTTCACCAGCGCGTCCCAGGCCAGGAACTTCGGACCTTCGGGCAGCTTGCCGTCACCGGTGCGGGTGAGGACGATGACCTTCTCGATGCTGGGAGCGTTCGGGAGCGCGGCCTCCACGTTCTTCATCAGCGGCACCACCGCGCCCTTGCGCCAGCCGCCGTCCGCGGTGAGCAGCACCTTGGCGCCCGCGTCCTTCATGCGGTCCTGGAGCGCTTCCGCGGAGAAGCCGCCGAACACCACCGAGTGCACCGCGCCCAGCCGCGCGCACGCCAGCATCGCGACGGCGGCCTCCGGCACCATGGGCAGGTAGATGCCCACGCGGTCGCCCTTCTTCACGCCCAGCGACTTGAGCCCGTTGGCCAGCCGGTTCACCTGCTGGGACAGCTCTCCGTAGGTGAGGGTGCGGCGGTCGCCCGGCTCGCCCTCGAAGAGGATGGCGGGCTTGTCCTTGAGCTTCGGCAGGTGCCGGTCCAGACAGTTGTAGGCGAGGTTGGTCTTCCCCTCGACGAACCAGCGCGCGTGGGGCGGCTTCCAGTCCAGCACCGTCTGGAAGGGTTCCTTCCAGTAGAGCTCCTCGCGGGCGCGGTCGCCCCAGTACTTGTCCGGATCCTTCGCGGCTTCGTCCCACAGCCGCTGATAGTCCTGCATGTCGCGGATGTGGGCCCGCCGGGAGAAGTCCTCGGGCGGGGGGAAGACGCGGGACTCGGTCAGGACCGAGACGATTTCCTGCGGGTCTGCCATGGGCGTTCCTCCAGCTGGAGCGTGGGAACAGCCCCCATGTTGTAGGAAGCCCTTCTCGCTATCTCAAGGGTTCCCTTCGCAGCGGGTGTTCCCCTGAACGCCGTCGAAGCGGATCCACAGCTCGCAGGTGCAGTCCGTGTTGTTGTTGGCGTCGTAGGCCAGCCGCATCTGCCCGCTGAACTTCGTGGCGCACACGGTGGTCGCGTCCAGGTGCACGCGGACCTGGTCGAGCAGGCACTCATTCGTCCCGTCGACGGTGGTGCTGACGTTGGCCACGCTGCCGTCGGCGGTGAACGCCTCGCCGTCCTCCAGGACGTAGCCGAGCAGCTGCATGTTCTGCACGCCGAAGTCCGCGCGCACCACGCGTCCGGCGATTTGAAGATTCAACTGGAGGTTGCCCTGGAACTGCTCCAGGAGGCCGCAGTCGTCGCGCAGCGTCTCCGTGGGGATGAGCTCGTACACACCCTCGTTCTGGCTGTAGGGCAGGCAGCCCGCCAGGGTGGAGGCCAGGAGGGCGGTGAGGCTGAGGCGTCGCAGGGTAGACACGGCACGCACCATCGCCCACGGGAGGCATCCGGAACGGGCGCTCGCCAGGGGGCTTTGGGTAGAGTGCGACGCCATGCCTGAATACCGCAACCCCAAACCCACCGTGGACTGCATCATCGAATTGTCCGGAGAGCGCATCGTGCTCATCCGCCGCGCGAACCCGCCGGTGGGCTGGGCGCTGCCGGGCGGCTTCGTGGACGAAGGTGAGCCCCTGGACAAAGCGGCCATCCGCGAGGCCAAGGAGGAGACGGGCCTGGACGTGACGCTGGAGGAGCAGTTCTTCAGCTATTCGGATCCGAAGCGCGACCCGCGCCTGCACACGATTTCGACGGTGTTCATCGCGAAGGCGACGGGCGAGCCGGTGGGCGCGGACGACGCGGCGGAGGCGAAGACGTTCACCGTGGACGCGCTGCCCAAGGACCTGTGCTTCGACCACGGCACCATCCTGTCCGACTACCTGACGTACAAGCGCACCGGGAAGCGCCGCAAGCTGTAGGCGTAGGACGGGCCTCCACGGATGCACTACCTGTTCGTCCTCCTGGCGCTCGGAGCGCTGCTCATCGTCCATGAGCTGGGGCACCTGGTGGCCGCGCGCCTGTTGGGCGTGCGGGTGCCGCGCTTCACCGTGGGCTTCGGGCCGCCGCTGCTGTCGTTCCGGCTGGGCGGGACGCAGTTCGTGCTGGGCGCGGTGCCGCTGGGCGCGTCCGCCAATCTTCAAGGGATGAACCCGCACCGCTCCGCGGAGGAGGACACATCCGGGTTCGGCACGCTGGGGCCGCTCAAGCGGATGGCCATCATCCTGGCGGGGCCGCTGGCGAACTACGCGGTCGCGCTGGGGCTCTTGTTCGCGCTGTATTCGTCCGGGACGCACGTGGTGGTGCCGCTGACGGTGGGCACGGTGCTGCCGGGTTCGGAGGCGGCGCGGGCGCAGCTGTTGCCCGGAGACAAGCTGGTGGCCGTGGCCGGCAAGCCGCTGGCGAGCTGGTCCGACTTCGTCGCGCGGGTGGCGGACGGGGTGGGCGGGCAGCTGGAGCTTTCGGTGGACCGGCACGGCGAGCCGCGCACGGTGACGGTGCGGCCCCGGGCGGACGAGCGCGGCGCGGGGCGCATCGGCGTGAGCCAGCAGTACGTGTTCCGCACGCACGCGCCTGGAGAGGCGTTCACCCAGTCGCTGGTGCACACCGGGCGCGTGGCGTCCGAGGCGCTGTCCACGCTGGTGGCGATGGTGCGCGGGCCGGAGGTCGCGGGCAAGGCCGGGCCGGGCGCGATGATGCGCCAGGAGTCGTCCGACGTCGCGTCGTCCACCGCGTCCGGGACGGATGCGCTGGTGCGCGCGCTGGTGGCGGCGTCCGTGGCGCTGGCGATGCTGACGCTGGTGCCGGTGCCGGGACTGGATGGCGGCCGGGTGCTGCTGCTCGCCATCGAAGCGGTGAGTGGCCGGCGCATCCCGCCTCGCGTGGAGACGGTGGCGCAGACGGCCGGGTTCCTCTTCCTGTCCATTGGCATCGTGGCCACGGCGGGCGCGGAGATCCGCCGCGCGCTGCCGTCGTCAGAGGCTCCGCCCCCTGGCGTGAAGGCCCCCGCTGTCGCGCCCGTCGCCACGCCCGCGACTGTCGTCCTGGATGCGGGCGTCCTCGCGGTGGCGAGCCCCGCGCCGGTGGCGCCGAAACCGGTGGCCGTGGCGCCCGCGGTTCCAGATGCCGGGACGTCCGCGACCGTTGTCGTTCCCAAGGTGCAGGACGCGGGCACGGCCGTGTCCACCGCCGCGCAGCCGGATGCAGGGACATCCGTGTCCGCCGTGACTCCTCCGGATGCGGGGACTCCCGTGTCCGTCGTTACTGCGCTGGATGCAGGGACGTCCGGGTCCCCCGTCGCGCCTCTGGACGCGGGCACGTCCGCGCAACCGGCGCGCGTCGTGACGCCGTTGCCTCCCTGAGGCGTCCGTCCGCCTGCTCCACTGCCCTCCTTCCAGGAAGCGGAGCCATTGTTGGATGGCAGGTGCCGCACGGTCGCAATCCACCTCGGTGATTGCACGACCGCGTGTGCGCCAATACAAGCCCAAGGCTTCTGCCACCTCGCGCCGCCCATCAGAGATCCGCATGATCCAGCCCCCGCCCCCCGTCATCCCCCCTTCCGAGGAGCGCCACTTCGCGGGCGGCGGCGAGATGGGTGAACTGGTGCGCTCGCTGGACTGGTCGCGCACGCCGTTGGGTCCGTCACGCGACTGGCCCGTCAGCCTGAAGACGATGGTGGGCGTCGTCCTCCACAACCGGTTCCCCATGCTCATGTGGTGGGGCCCGGAGATGATCCAGGTCTACAACGACGCGTACCGTCCGGTGCTGGGCCGCAAGCACCCCGGCTCCCTGGGCGCGCCGGGCGAGACCATCTGGTCGGAGATCTGGGACGTCGTCGGCCCCATGGCCCGGGGCGTGCTCAACGGCGGCCCCGCGACCTGGAGCGAGAACCTGGCGCTGTTCCTCAACAGCCGGGGGTTCGTCGAGGAGACGTTCCACACGTTCTCGTACAGCCCCATCCCCGACGAGCAGGGCGGCGTGGGCGGCGTGCTCGTCACCGTGCGGGAGACGACGCAGGAGGTGCAGTTCGACCGGCAGCTGCGCATGCTGCGCGACCTGGCGGCCCGCTCCGCCGACGCGAAGTCCCCGGAGCAGGCCTGCCGCACCAGCCTGGACGTGCTCGCGGGCAACGACCTGGACCTGCCGTTCTCCCTGCTCTACCTGCTGGACGCGAACGGCGACACCGCGCGCCTCGCGGGCAGCAGCCGGTTGCCCGACACCGTCCTGGCCGCGCTGCCCACGCAGCAGTCCCTCTCCTCCGAGTCCGGCACCGACTGGCCCTTCGCCGAGGCCGCCCGCACCGGTGACTCCGTCATCGTGAAGGACCTGGGGCAGCGCCTCCATGCCCTGCCCGGCGGCCGCTGGAACACGCCGCCATCGCTCGCCGTGGTGCGCGCCCTGACGCAGCCCGGCCAGTCCCGGCCGTCCGGCTTCCTCGTGGGCGGCGTCAGTCCCCGGCGGCTGCTCGACGCGAGCTATCACGCCTTCTTCCAGGCCACCGCCGAGCAGGTCGCGGCCTCGGTCGCCAACGCGCGCGCCTACCAGGCAGAGCGTCAGCGCGCGGAGGAGCTTGCCGCGCTGGACCGCGCGAAGACGGCCTTCTTCAGCAACATCAGCCACGAGCTGCGCACGCCGCTCACGCTGCTCCTGGGTCCCACCGAGGACGCGCTCGCCAGCCCCGAGCGAACGCTCCAGGGCGACTCGCTGGAGACGGTGCACCGCAACGCCGTGCGCCTGCGCAAGCTGGTCAACACGCTGCTGGACTTCGCGCGCATCGAGGCCGGGCGCGTGCGCGCCGCCTACGAGCCCACCGACCTGGCAGCCCTCACCGCCGGGCTCGCCAGCGCCTTCCGCTCCGCCATCGAGCGCGCGGGCCTGGTGCTCGACGTGGACTGTCCGCCCCTGCCGGAGCCGGCCTGGGTGGACCACGAGATGTGGGAGAAGATCGTCCTCAACCTCGTCTCCAACGCGCTGAAGTTCACCTTCACCGGCACCATCACCGTGGCGCAGGCGCTGAAGGACGGGTACATCGAGCTGCGCGTCACCGACACCGGCACCGGCATCCCCGCGCACGAGCTGCCCCGCCTCTTCGAGCGCTTCCACCGCGTGCACGGCGCCCGCGCGCGCTCCCACGAAGGCTCCGGCATCGGCCTGGCGCTGGTGCATGAGCTGGTGCGGCTGCACGGCGGCACCCTCACCGTCCAGAGCGAGCTGGAGCGCGGCACGACCTTCACCGTGTGCATCCCCACGGGCTTCGCCCACCTGCCGCCGGAGCACGTGACGTCCGCGAAGAGCCAACGCTCGCTGCCCGCGGGCGCGGACCCCTACGTGCGCGACGCGCTCGGCTGGCTGACGGACGGGCCATCCCCGCCGGCCAATGACGACGGGACACCCCCAACCATCGACCCGGCGTCGCTGGGGATGGAGGAGCGCGGGCGCGTGCTGCTCGCGGACGACAACGCGGACATGCGCGAGTACGTGGGCCGGCTGCTCGGCGCGCACTGGACGGTGGAAGCGGTGGCGGACGGCGAGGCCGCGCTCCAGGCCGCGCTCGCTCGGCCCCCGGACCTCATCCTGTCCGACGTGATGATGCCCCGGCTGGACGGCTTCGGGCTGCTCCAGGCCCTGCGCGCGGACGAGCGCACCCGCACGGTGCCCGTCATCCTGCTGTCCGCCCGCGCGGGCGAGGAGGCCCAGGAAGAGGGCCTCAACGCTGGCGCGGATGACTACCTGGTGAAGCCCTTCTCCACCCGCGACCTGCTCGCGCGCGTCACCGCGCAGCTCACGCGCTCCCGGCTGCGCAAGCTGGAGGCCGCGCACGGCGAGCGGCTGGCGCGCATCTTCCAGCACACGCCCGTGGGCATCGCCATCCTGCGCGGCCCGGAGCACGTCTTCGAGTTCGCCAACCAGAACTACCTCAAGCTCGTCGCCAACCGGGACGTGACGGGCAAGGCCATCCGCGACGCCCTGCCGGACCTGGCGCGCCAGGGCATCTACGAGCTGCTGGACGGCGTCTTGACCACGGGCGAGCCGTACATCGGCCGCTCCCTGCGCGTCGTCTTCAACGACGGCCCCAACCAGTCCGCGCGCGAGGTGTTCTTCGACTTCGTCTACCAGCCCATGAGCGACGCGAAGGGCCAGGTGGAGTCCATCATCGTGGTCGCCTTCGACGTGACGGAGCTGGCCACCGCGCGCCGCGAGGCGGAGGCCGCCAACCGCGCCAAGGACGAGTTCCTCGCGATGCTCGGCCACGAGCTGCGCAATCCCCTGGCCCCCATCCTCACCGCGCTCCAGCTGATGCGCCTGAGGGGTGAAACGGCGGCGGAGCGTGAGCGCACGCTCATCGAGCGGCAGGTGACGCACCTGGTGCGCATGGTGGACGACCTGCTGGACGTCAGCCGCGTCACCCGGGGCAAGGTCACCCTCAAGCGCGAGCGCGTCACGCTCACCGACGTGGTGGCGAAGGCCATCGAGCAGATCAGCCCGCTCATCGACCAGCGCCAGCACACGCTGGAGGTGGACCTGCCTGACCGCGGCATGGACCTGAACGGCGACCCCACGCGCCTGGCGCAGGTGTTCGCCAACCTGCTCACCAACGCCGCCAAGTACACGGAGCCGGGCGGCTTCCTGGCCGTGACGGGCACGCGCGAGGGCCGCGAGCTCGTCCTCAGCGTGCGCGACACCGGCGTGGGAATCGCGCCGGAGATGCTGCCGCGCGTGTTCGACCTCTTCGTGCAGGAGCATCAGGCCCTGGACCGCTCACAGGGCGGATTGGGACTGGGGCTCGCCATCGCGCGGAGCCTGGTGACGCTGCACGAAGGCGCCATCAGCGCGCACAGCGCGGGCCGGGGCCGCGGCAGCACCTTCACCGTGCGCCTGCCCGCGCTGGAGGCGGAGGCCCCCGCCGCGCTGCCCACGCCGCAGCCCGGCGCGCTCGTCCCCCAGGAGCCCACCTCCGTGAGCGCGCGCGTGCTCATCGTGGACGACAACCGGGACGCGGCGGACGTGCTCTCCGAGTCCCTGGAGTTCCTCGGCTGCACGACGCGCGTGTCCTACGACGGCCCCAGCGGCCTGGAGGCGGCGAAGGAGTTCCGCCCTGAAATCGCGCTCCTGGACATCGGCCTGCCGGTGATGGACGGCTACGAACTGGCCCGCCTGCTGCGCCAGCAGGAGGAGCCCCGCCCCCTCAAGCTGGTGGCGGTGACGGGGTACGGCCAGGAGTCCGACCGCCAGCGCTCCAAGGCCGCGGGCTTCGACGCGCACCTGGTGAAGCCGCTGCACTTCGAGACGCTGGAGGCGCTGCTCAAGGACCTGACGGGCGCCTGAGCAGCAGGCCGCCCGTCGTCCAGGGGACGTCCAGCCTCACGAAGCAAAGGCCGGGCGGCGGCCAAGGCCTTATGCTCCGGCCCGACATGCCCACGCCTTCCGCGCCCTCCGCCTCCGTGGCGGACGGCGGACTCTTCTGCGAGCTGTACTGGGGCACCTCCCTGGCGGAGGCCTGGAGCTATGGCCCCGAGCTGGGCCAGGTCCACGCCGCGCCCGACGAAAAAGCCCCCCTGCCCCTCTACGGCTTCACGCTGCCGGAGGAGCCCTTCCTCCTCGCCGAACGCACTCCGAAGGGCTGGCGCATCCACGTGCCGCCGTCCGCCCGCGTGGAGAAGAGCCTCAAGGGCCACGACTTCCAACCGGTGGGCCCCGACGAGCTGACGGGCGCCCCGGGCCGCACCGCGGTGGAGCTGTGCGAGGGCATGACGCTGCGCCTCGTGGAGGGCGAGCTGAACCTGCTGCTGCAGCCGTCGGTGGTGAAGGAGCGCGCGGGGCGCTTCCGCGTGCGGGACGTGGCCTGGCTCATCACGGTGGCCATCCTCTTCCTGAGCGCGCCCGTCGCCTTCCTCGTCATGGGGCCGGATCCGGCGCGCATGGCCGCGAACAACGCGCGGGCGCTGCAGGTGGCCCACGACAAGGAAGAGGCGCGGCGCAAGGCCATGGGGTTGGACAAGCCGATGAAGCCCATGACGGAAGCCGAGCGCGCCACGCAACAGCAGGACGGCGGCGTGCGCGTCACCGTCCCGGCGAGCTTCGGCGTGCGCTAGGACGCGGGCTCAGGGCCCCAGGCCCACCCAGACCTCGCCGTCCTCGAAGTACTCCTTCTTCCAGATGGGCACGTCCTGCTTGAGCCGCTCGATGGCGTACTCACAGCCCAGGAAGGCCTCCTTGCGGTGCGCGGACGCCGCGGCGATGACGACGGCCAGCTCGCCCGGCACCAGGGTGCCCACGCGGTGCATGATGGCCAGCCGCGTGCCCGGCCACGTCCGCGCCACCTCGTCGCCAATCTCCGTGAGCTTCGCCTCCGCCATGGGCGCGTAGGCCTCGTACTCCAGCCGGAGCACGCGCCGGCCCTTCGTCTGGTCGCGCACGGCGCCGGAGAACGTCACCAGCCCGCCCGCCCCTTGGGACGCAACCGCGTCCACGACCTCCGCGAGCTGGAGCGGCCGGCCCACCACGGAGAAGAGGCGCGGCGCCCCACCGGCCACGGGCGGAATCAACGCCAGCTCCGCGTCCGGCGCCACCGGTGAGTCCAGCCCCACGAACTGCTGCTGCACCGCCACGCGCAGGTGCGGCAGGAGCGGCGCCAGCGGAGGGTGCTTCGAGGCGAGCAACGCGAGCACGTCCGAGACGCGCGCCCCGGGCGGCACGTCCAACGACTCGCGGGACAGGCCCGCGCGCTCGCGGGCCGCGGCGAAGTACAGCACCGTGACGGACATGGCCTGCCTCCTGCTTGCGTGTCCCTAGCGCTCGCGCAGCACGACGCGGCCCTGGAGCCGCCCGCCGCCGTCCACCGGGGAGAAGTCGAGGAACCCGTACTCGAAGGGGGTGAACTTCTCCAGGAGCGCCGTCACGAAGAGCTGGCTCATCAGGAGCTTCGCCGTCGCGACGCCCGGCACCGAGCGCACCCCGGCGAGGTCCGCCCGCAGCTGCCCCATGTCCACCATCAGCGACAGGTGGCCCGGCCCGAACGCCTCCGCGCCGAAGCGCGTGCGCAGCGTCTTGCCCACGTCCCCCAGCTCGCGGCCGTTGAGCACCTCGCCCGCCTCCAGCGTGGCGCGCTCCGGGGTGAGCGTGAGCGACACCGGCTGCTCCATGAGCCGCGTGCGGAAGCGCGTGGTGCCGCCCTGCGCCTCCTTCTGGAAGACGAGCCCGTTGTCCTGCAGCTGCTTCTGGATGAGCTGGAGCACCGGCGGCACGGACGCGAGGCCCGCCTCCATCACCACCGTGCCCTTGGGCGCGGGGCGCTGGTCCTGGATGAAGCTCCGGAAGAAGGCCGCCGCGTCGAAGTAGACGAGCATCGTCACGTCGCCGCGCAGCGCCTTGAGGAGCGGCTCCGCGTCCAGCCCCTGCTTGCGCCAGCGCTCCAGCGTCCGCTGCCGCCGGGGCGACTCCGGCGAGCCGAACACCAGCCGCGCCAGCTCCTCCGGAGGCACCGACAGCTGCGCCGCCGCCACCGGCCCCACCGCCGCGCGTCCCAGCAGCTGCGACGCCGGCCCCCGCGCGCCGCCCAGCAGCGGCCGGGACGAGGCCAGGAAGCCGTCCAGCTCCGCCTGGTCCGCCTGCACCGCGAGCGCGCCGAAGAAGCCGCGCACCGGCATGTCCTCCTTCTCCGCCTCCGGCACCGGCGGCGCGGAGAAGAGGAACACGCTGCCGTCGCGCACCTTGCCGCGCAGCTCCGCCAGGAGCGCGTTCTCGGAGATGCCCGGTCCGGACAGCGCCTCCACCTTGCGGCGCACGAGCTCCACGTCCGGAGACTCCGCCACCGCCAGCGCCTTCACCGTCTCCCCGGGCTCCGGCGCGTCCGGCGAATCCGGCACCGCGAGGTACACGTAGCCCCGGTCCGCGAAGAGCAACATGGCGTTGCCACCGTCCACCGGCTCCACGCGCGCGCTGCCATCCTCGCGAGGCAGCACCCGGTGGCCGGCGCTCCGCAGCTCGCGCGCCACGGCCGCGAGCGCCGCCCGCGAATCCGTCACGCCCAGGAGCGCCACCACGCCGTCGAAGTCCGGAAGGAGGAAGAAGCCGAAACCCTCCTCGGGGTCCACCTCCGAGGGACCGGGCCCCAGGCTGCGCAGCAGCAGCGGCACGAGCGGCGTGTCCGCCAGCGTCTGGCGCATGTTGCCCTCGCCCACCAGCCGCCCGTAGAAGTTCACCAACCCCTCCACGTTGCCGCGCAGACGGGGCACCCAGAGGACGGTCTGCGCGTCCTCGGGCACCGCGCGGAGCACCGGGCGCGGCACCACGGTGAGCACCACCCGGGCCAGCTCCTTGTCCCCGTCCAGCGCCCGCACGGTGTAGCGGCCGGCGGTGGCCCACGCGTGGCGGACGCCCGGCACCGTCTGGGGCGGCGTGCCGTCCCCGAAGTCCCAGGTGATGGAGGGCGCCTTCGGGGAGGTGGAGCCGAAGGCCTCCGGCACTCCCGCCTCCAGCGTGCGCTCCGGTCCCAGGTCCGCCCTCAGCCCCCGGCAACCGGAGACTCCCAGGCCCACGGCGGCCAGGAGGAGGAGGAACGGAAGCGGGGACGGGTGCGCGCGCGGTCGGGAGGCCATGGGCCTTTCGGTTAGTAGTCCAACGCCAGACCGAACATCCAGCGCCGGCTGCCCAGGTTCAGGCCCTCGCCGCCGAAGTTGTTCACATCCGCATGCGTGTACTCGGCGAAGAGGTACGAGTGGTTCACGCCCAGGTCCGAGTCGAAGTCGCGCGCGAAGCGCGGCTCCAGCACGTCCAGGAGGAACGACACGCCGGCGGTGCCTCCCCAGCCCCACTTGCCGCCGCTGCCCTTGCTGCCCTCCACCTCTTCCGTGGCGCTGCCCTTGGTCATCCACCAGGGGGAGTAGATGAGCCCCAGCTTGGCGTACGGCACCAGCGGGATGCCCCAGCGGAAGGCCGCGTAGTCGAACTTGTAGAAGGCGTTGAGCTGGATGGGCAGCACCTTCAGCGCCGCCTTGTCCGCCGCCGCCGAGCCGTCATCCAGCTTGGCGTCCGCGTACTTCTCCCCGTAGCCCAGGCCCAGGCCCAGGCCCGCCGTGCCGATGCCCTGGTAGAAGAAGCGCTGGAGCTCCCCCTCGACGAGCAGCAGCGACGTGTCACCGAAGGTGTCCTTGTACGGCGTGTTGCCGTTCAGGGCCTTCTCGGTGTCGATGCGCGGCTTGTAGCCGCCCGCGCGGAAGATGACCGCGCCCGTGCGCGGAGAGCGCGTGGGGATGGTCACCTCCTGCGCCACCGCCGGTACCGCCAAGAGAAGCGCCGCGACTCCCAGGCCCACAGCCGTGCTGCTCATGACACCTTCCTCCGAGACGACAGCCAGATGCCCAGGGCGGCCAGCACCGCGCCACCCGCGATGCCGCCGCCGGTCGCGGCACACCCGCCGCGCTCCTGACCGCCATCTTCCACATAGGCATCGAACAAACCATTGCTCTTCACGGGCGTCGCATCCACCTGGGCGGACCCCGTGCTCACGTTGCCCGCCGTGTCGATGATGGTCGCCTGGAGCCGGTACGTCACGCCATTCGTGAGGCCGTTGACGACGACGTTGCCCTCGCCGGATGCCTTGGTGACGCGCGTCACCGGCCCCGTGGTGCCCTCCAGCGCCAGCGCGCCCACCAGCCCCTGCCCGCCGTCCTCCGTGCCCGCGTCCACGTCCGTCCCGGCATCGGTGTCCGTCCCGGCATCGGTGTCCGTACCGGCATCCTCATCCGTCCCGGCGTCATCCGAGCCCGCCGTGGCCACCCTCGCCGCCTCCACCACGACGGTGGAGTTCGCCTCCGCGCCATCCACCTGCACCGACAGCGCCGAGTCCCGGGCGATGACCTTGGCGATGCTGGGCGTGGCGGGCGGCTGCGGGTCGTACTTCACCACGAAGGGGGGGCTGCCCACGTTGGAGAAGGTCTCCTGGCAATCCAGCCCCAGGCTGCCGCCCAGCCGCCGCGCGGACGCGCACAGCTTGAAGGAGATCTCCGTGTCCTGGGTGTCGCACGTCGTCACGGTGCCCGCGTCCGAGTTGCCGCCGCGCGCGGCGAGCGCCTCTCCCACGGTGAAGTCCACGACGCCGTTCGTCGCCGTGTTGGCCGAGTCGAGCGAAGCCAGGACCAGGTCCGTGGACGCGGGCCGCGTGCCGCAGGACCCCGTGGTCACGTAGAGATAGATCGAGTCCTCACAAGCACTCCCGCTGCGCTGCCAACTGAAGCGGCGCTCCTGGCCACATTCACTCTTGGGCACCGTGACGGTGTTGTTCGTGGCGGTGGACGAACTCGTGAACTGCACCGTGGGCCCCGTCTGGGCCACGGCCGTGGACGCGAAGAGCAAGAGGCCAATGAAGGGAAGGCGCATGGATGGGCTGGAAGCTAGCAAGGGCGGGGCCACCCTCAAGCCCCGTCCAGACGGCCTGTTTCCCAAGGAAAACCCCGGGTTCGCGCGCCAAACAGGCAAGGTGCCCCCGGGGGCTTTGCCAAAATGTCAGGAGGGGCGTTCCGCCAGCTTGAGGCCCGCGTCCACCAGGTGGGCGGCGGCCCGGCCGGCGTTGTCCACGGACGCGAAGAGCGTCACCCACTCCGGGGCCTGGGGGAAGGCGCGCACCCGGCCCACGTGGACGGCCGGGTCGCTCATCACCAGCATGGGCATGGGGTAGATGCGCTCGCCGGGGGCATCCAGCACCTTGAGAGACGGGGACGTCTTCAGCGCGGCGCGCACCTGCTCCACGGGGCCCGGCTTCTTCAGCTGCACGTTCACGGTGAGGCCGTGGCCGTGGAAGGTGGGCACCTGCACGGCGGTGCCGGCCAGGACGGGCGTCTCGCCCAGGGCGGAGAACAGGCGCGCGGCCTCCAGCGTCCAGCCGCCCTCCTCTTCCGTCCACGGGCTGTTCACCATGAAGCCGCCCACCTGGGGCACCAGGTTGAAGCCCACGCGGTGCGGGAAGACCTGCGGCTCCGGCTCGCGGCCAGACAACAGGTCCGCGGTCTGCTTCTCCAGTTCGGAGATGCCGCGCACGCCCGCGCTGGAGGCGCCCATCAGCGCCGTCACCTGCGCGCGCACCACGCCGAACGCGCGGCGCAGCGGCTCCACCAGGTGCACGGTGGCGCTGGTGACGATGCCCGGAAGGCTCACCACCCGGCCCTTGAAGCTGAAGCCCGGCCCCAGGGCCTCCGTGTTGAAGCCCGGGAGGATGAGCGGCACGTTGCCGTCGTTCCGGAAGGCGCTGCTTGCGTCCACCACCCACGCGCCCGCGGCCTGCGCGGCCGGGGCCAGCTTGCGGGACGCCTCCGCGGGCGTGGCCAGCAGCACGACGTGGATGCCCCGGAAGGCCTCCGCCGAGGCGAGCTCCACCTCCAGCGTGTCCTCGCCGTACTCCACCTCCAGGCCCTTGGAGCGCTCCGAGCCGAAGGCCCGCACCTGCTCCATCGGCACGTCGCGCGCGTACAGATTGGCCAGCACCTCGCGGCCCACCACGCCCGTGGCGCCCACCACGGCAATCCGAAGGTTCTCTCTCATGACGCGCTCCTTTACGTCAGCGCCTCCGCCCACGCGAGCACGACGAAGCGCCCTTCAGGCGGAGGCTTCAGTCTTCCTTCAGCCGCGCCGTGGGCGCGGGGCCCGGCAGCGGCGGGAACTTCGGGTTGCGCTCCGGCTCGGAGGCGCGGACGTAGTGCGGCTCCAGGGCGAAGAGCGCCTCCTGGGAGTACGCCTCCGGCAGCCTCGCCAGCCGCCCCACCTCCACCGCGGACGGGAAGGCCGGGCCGGACAGCAGCCGGTGCGGCGCGACGCCGTGCTTCTCCAGCGCCTGGCGGTAGTCCGCGAGCGCGGGGCCCAGGGCCACGGCCTCCGGTTCGGCGGCCATGCGCTGGGCCACCTCCTCCGGTGACATGGCCGTCTCCGGCGCCAGCGCCTCCACGGCGAAGCCCACGCGGCGGTAGGCGCCCAGATAGAGGTCGTCCTTGCGCGCCACGGCGAGGCAGAACAGCGGCACGCCCTCCGGTCCCTCCAGCGCCACCGCCGCCAGCGATGACGCGCCGGCCACCTTGAGGCCCGTGGCGTACGCCAGCGCCTTCACCGTGGCCAGGCCGATGCGCAGGCCCGTGAAGGACCCCGGCCCCAGGCCCACCGCCAGCCCCTCCAGGTCCTTCAGCTTCAGGCCGTGACGCTGGAGCAGATCCCCGACGACGCCGGGCAGCGCCTCGCTCTGCTTCTCCGGCGGAAGCACCACCACGTGCTCCACGGCGCGCACGGCGTCCCCCTGGCGTTCCACCAGGGCAAGCGACAGCGTCAGCGTGGAGGTGTCCAGCGCGAGCAACACAGGCGACATCCCTTCTTTCGTTTCAAGGCACTCAGGCCGGAACGGCCCAGAACTCCACCGGCACCTGCGACACGCGGTCGCTGCCGCACCGGTACAGCCGCACGCGCGCCAGGCCCTTGTCCAGCATGCCCAGCTGCTTCGCCGCGGCCTTCGACACGTCGATGATGCGGCCGTCCACGAAGGGGCCGCGGTCGTTGACGCGCACCTCCACCTGGCGGCCGTTCTCCATGTTCATCACCTTCACGCACGACCCGAAGCGCTCCGTGCGGTGCGCGGCGGTGAGGGCGTTCTGGTTGAACTTCTCCCCGCTGGCGGTGGGCCGGCCGTGGAGGCCGGGACCGTAGAAGGACGCGACGCCCTCCCCCAGGTAGTTGCGGGGCATCTTCTCCCGGCGCGTCACCTTCGTTCCCCCTTCACCGGAAGAGGTCTCCGGCGGCTGGGGCTTCGCCGCGCGCGACGCACAGCCAGCGAAGAATCCCATCCCCAGCAGCAGGAGCGCGGTACGTCCTCGCATCATCACCTCGCTAGCGGGTCACGTCGTTGGTCACGGCCAGCAGCATCAGCAGGATGAGCAGCGCCAGGCCCACCATGTTCGCCACCTCGCGCACGCGCACGGGGATGGGGCGGCGGCGGATGCCCTCCCACGCGGCGGACAGCAGGTGGAAGCCGTCCAGCACCGGGATGGGCAGCAGGTTCATCACGCCCAGGTTGATGGAGATGATGGCCATCAGGTTGAGGAAGCTGTCCAGGCCCTGCTCGGCGCTCTTGGCGGCCAGCTGGTACATCATGATGGGGCCGCCAATCGTGCTGGGCGACACCTTGCCCACGAACAGCCCGCCCAGCACCTGCACCATCTGCCCGACAATCTTCGGGACGATGAGCGCGGCCTCCTTGAAGGCGGCGGCCGGGCCCAGGTCGATGGTCACCTTCTCCACCGGCGGCAGGTCCGCGCTGCTGTAGCTCCACGGGCGCACGCCGAACACCAGCGGGGCGCTCGTCTGGCCGTAGTCGTCGCGGGTCTTGAGCGGCGCCTGCGCAAGCTTCTCCGTGCGCTCACCCTGGGCACCGCGCCAGGTGAGCGTGAAGGGCTGGGCCTGCAGACCGTTGAGCACCGTCGCCAGCTTGTTGAAGGACTTCAGCGGCGTGCCGTTGATGGCGACGATGCGGTCGCCCGGAACGATGCCCGCGCCTTCCGCCACGCTGCCGGTGGCCACGCTCGCCACGTAGAGGTCCACCGCCTCCGCGCCCAGCGCCGCCGCGCCCTCGCCGGGCTGACGCGGCAGGGACACCTTCACCACTTCCGGCAGCCGGCCGGTGACGGCGCCCACGTCCACGGGGGCCAGGCGCGCCACGCTCAGCTCCATGGGGGTGCCTTCCGGCACCTTGGCCACCTCCCGGTAGAGGGCGGCCTCGTCCTGCACGTGCACGCCGTTGACGGACAGCACGCGGTCAAAGCTCTTCAGGCCCGCGGTGGCCGCGGGGGACGTCGGCGGCACGCCCACCACCGGCGGCTGCGGGTAGGGGCTCACGCCAATCATCCCGCGCTCGATGGTGTCCACCGGGGACACCTCCGAGCTCTTCTCCGGCGTCACCTCCACCACCTGCTGCTGCCCGTCGCGCTCCAGGGTGATGGGGACGGGGCGGTTGAACTTGCCGACGAACGCGTCGCGCATGTCGTCGAAGGTGCGGACCGGCTCGCCCTCCACGGACAGGATGCGGTCTCCGGGGCGGACGCCCGCGGCGGCGGCGGCCATGTCCGGCGACACCATGCCCACGCGCGTGGACAGCGTCTCCTGGGGCCCCAGGAAGACGAAGAAGTAGACCAGGATGGGGAACAGCAGGTTGAAGGCCGGACCCGCGAGCACAATCAGCCCGCGCTTCCAGGGCGGCTGCGCCAGGAAGCCGCGCGCGGCCTCTTCCGGCGGGAGCTCTTCGTGCGGAAGGTCTCCGGCCATCTTCACGAAGCCGCCCAGGGGCAGCAGCGCCACCTGGTACTCCGTCTCCCCCTTGGTGAAGCCGATGATCTTCGGTCCGAACCCGATGGAGAACTTGAGGACCTTCACTCCGCAGGCCTTGGCCACGAGGAAGTGGCCAAGCTCATGCACCGTGACGAGCACGCCCAGCAGGAGGATGAAGTACCCGAGGTTCAGGAGCATGGCCGGAAGAGTAATCGCGCCCCCCGGGGCGGACAACGCACAACGCACGCCGCAAGGCGGGCGGGCAGGCGCGAAATCAGGCACTTACGGCAGCAGGTGCCTCACGAACTGCACATAGACGAACACCAGCGGCGCATTGAAGATGAGCGCGTCGATGCGATCCAGCACGCCGCCGTGTCCGGGAATGAGCTTTCCGGAGTCCTTCACGCCGTACGCGCGCTTGAGCATGGACTCGCACAGGTCACCCACGGGGCCCAACAGGCCACCCAGGATGCCCAGCACCACACAGTCCCACACGGTGAAGATGGGGAAGAAGCCGAGCTTGGCGACGAACATGCCCAGCACGGAGCCGACCATGCCGCCGAAGAAGCCCTCCCACGTCTTGTTCGGGCTCACCGCGGGGTAGAGCTTGTGCTTCCCCAGGAAGCGGCCGGCGAAGTACGCCAGCGTGTCGTTGGCCCAGGTGATGGTGAGCGCGCAGATGACCCACGCGTGCCCTTCCGGCAGCAGGCGCAGCGCGGACAACGCGGTGAGGCCAATGGAGCCGTAGAGGAAGCCCGTGACGAGGTGCGCGGCCCGGGTGGGGGCCTCCGCGAGCACGCCCCGGAACAGGTTGTAGATCCACGCGAAGAAGAAGAAGACGGACGTCAGCCAGAAGGCGGCCTCGCCCGTGCGCGCGGCGTCTCGCAGCGGCAAGAGCGGCATCACGAAGGCGAAGGCCATGCCCACCCAGGCGGCGGCGCCCAGGCGCTTCTGCGTGATGAGGTAGTACTCGCCGGCGCACACGGCCGCGGCGGCACCCAGGAGGATGGCGCTGGAGTACCCGCCCAGGAACAGGAGCAGGAGCACCAGCGGCAGGAGGGTGACGCCTGTGACAACGCGGATGAGGAGGTTCTTGTTCTTCTCGTTCACGCCTTGGCCCGCTGGGGGGTGTCGTCCCGGTTGACCTGGGCGGACGTCAGACCGAAGCGCCTTTCGCGGCCCTGGAACTGCGACAGGCAGCGCAGGAACTCTTCGGTGCGGAAGTCAGGCCACAGGGCGTCGGTGAAGCACAGCTCGGCGTACGCCAGTTGCCAGAGCAGGAAGTTGGAGATGCGCTGTTCGCCGCTGGTGCGGACGATGAGGTCCACCGGCGGCAGTCCGGCGGTCCACAGCCGTGACTCCAGATCATCAGCGTCCAGGTGCGCGGGGTCCAGCTCGCCACGGGCAGCGGCCTGAGCCAGGTCGCGCGCGGCGCGCAGGAGTTCCTCGCGGCCGCCGTAGGAGAGCGCCAGGGTGAGCACCATGCCCGTGTTGTGGGCGGAGTCCGCCCGGAGGCGCTCCAGCGGCTCGCGGACGTAGCGGGGCAGCTTGTCCACCTCGCCGATGGCGTTGAGGCGGATGCCGTTGTCGAGGATTTCCGCGCGCTCGGACTCCAGGTACTCGCGCAGGAGGTCCATGAGGCCGGCGACCTCTTCCGGCGGGCGGGCCCAGTTCTGGGAGGAGAAGGCGTAGAGGGTGAGGGCCTGGACGCCAACACGGCGGGCGGCGCGGGTGACTTCCCGGACGCTCACGCTGCCCTCGCGGTGGCCCTCCAGCCGGGGCTGGCCGCGAAGCTCGGCCCAGCGGCCGTTGCCGTCCATGATGATGCCCACATGGCGCGGGAGTGGCCGGGCCTTGACCTGGATCTCAAGGGCGGTGGGCAACACTGTGGGGGGGCGATCCATGAAGCCGCGCACCCTAGCGGCGGCGCCGCGTCGCGTCCACGGGCGCGTGGCCGCCCGGTCCCTCTGGGGTGTTGGATGGTCGCCTGCTGGGGTTGAACGGTTCGAGAGGGGACATGAACCCGGCTAAAGTGGTCTTCCATGAAAACTCCTCATGGGTGTCCTTCCTTCCGGGTGCTCGGCGGGCTGCTCGGGTTCTGGGTGTTCGGGGCGGGTCCGGCCTTCGGGCAGGCGGCGGG
>NZ_RAWR01000161.1:0-25353 GCF_003986945.1 Corallococcus sp. AB018
GGACAGGGGGTGGAGGGGACGCGGCGGGTCCCACCGTCAGGGAAGCTGGCCCAGCAGGTCGAAGAGGGCCTCGCGCGTCAGCCCCGCCGCGTCGCGAGCCACCGTCTCCAGCATCCCCCTGGCACGACCCAACCGGGCCGGATCCGCTTCCTCCAGCGCGGCCACGGCGGCCTCCTGGAGTTCGCGCGACGCGGCCGGGCCCAGCTGGCCCTTCAGCAGGAAGAGGGCCTCCGCCGCCGGAGCGCCGGAGCGAACCAGCGCCACGGCGGAGCGGGCCGCGACGTGCGGACTCTCGTCACGGAGGTGCTCGCGCAGGGCCGCGATGGCCTCGGGCGACAGCGGACCGCTCAACCCCAGCAATGCCGCCGCTTCCTGCCGGATGGGGGCTTCCGGCGCGGTCAGCGGGCGCAGCAGCGCGGACTCCAGGTCCGGCAACGCGGGCGCGGGCCGCGCCTCTCCATTCAACTCCTCCAGCAGGCCCCGCAGCGACACCAGGGCCAGGTAGAGGCGCGCTCCGTCTGAATCGCGCACCTGATCCAGCAGCCGGGGCGCGGTGAGGTCCGGCGCCAACGGGGCGAGCGCGGCCAGGGACTCCAGCGCGGAGAGGGCCACGGCCTCCTCGTCCTCCAGGAGCGCCAGCAGCTGGCGCAGCTCCGCCGCCGCGGCGGTTCCCAGCCGGCCCACGACGCGCGCCATGGCGCCGCGCACGGAGGCCCTCGGGTGCTGGAACAGCCCGTCCAGCGCGGCGAGCTGGAAGGGATCCACCCGGCACACCCCGGCGAGCACGCTCGCGGCGTTCTCCAGCGCCGGGGCGTCCGCCTCCATCCGCGTCAGCGAAGCCAGCACGCTCTGGACGGCGAGCCCGGTGAGGCCCGGCTGCGGAGGCCACCAGCTGCGCTGCAACAGGAACAGCAGGGGCTCCGTGACCGCCGTCCCGGGCCGCCCCAGCTCCTCCAGGAGCGCCCGCGCGGTCCGCTCCCGCGCCTCCGGCTCCCCGGACACCAGCAGCTCCTCCAACGCCGACTGCGCCTCCTCGCGTGTTCCCGCATCGCGCGAGGACAGCCGCCCCAACCCTTCCTCCACCGTGCGGACACGGCCCTTGCTGCGCTCCGAAGACATGGCTCCACGCTAGCGCAACACCCCGGGGGCCCGGGGCTTCAACACACGGCTCAGACCTGCGCTATCTGGATGAGGTTCCCGCAAGTGTCCTCGAAGACAGCGACGGTGACGGGGCCCATGACGGTGGGCTTGCTGCGGAACACCACGCCGAGTTTCACCATGCGTTCATATTCCGCCTGACAGTCGTCGACGCCGAACGACGTCAACGGGATGCCCGCGTCGAACAGCGCCTTCTGGAACACGCGCGCGGGCGCGAAGCCCATGGGCTCCAGCAGGATCTGCGTGCCCTCCGGCGCGTCCGGCGCGACGACGGTCAGCCACCGGTCCTTGGGCCCCATCGGGACGTCCACCTTCAGCACGAAGCCCAGGACCTCCGTGTAGAACTTCAGGGCCCTGGACTGATCATCCACCATCACGCTCGTCACGCTGATCCGCATCGAATTCCTCCCAGGTGTTTCATCACTTCACTTCACCGCTGCCGCACGCCGTGCCGGAAGCAGTCCACCGTGTGGTCATCCACGATGCCGGTGGCCTGCATCCACGCATAGACGATGACCGGCCCCACGAACTTGAAGCCGCGCTGCTTGAAGGCCTTGGCGTACGCCTCCGACAGCTCCGTCTTCGCCGGCACGTCGCCCCGGCCCTTCCACACATTGCGGAGGGGCTTGCCGCCCGCCATCCCCCAGACGAACGCGGAGAAGTCCTCGCCCGCCTCCTGCATCTTCAAGTAGGCGCGCGCGTTGCCGATGGTCGCTTCAAGCTTCGCGCGAGCCCGGACGATGCCCTCGTCCGCCATCAGGCGCGTGACGTCCTTCTCCGTGAAGCGCGCCACCACCTTCGGGTCGAAGCCCTTGAACGCCTTCCGGAAGGCCTCGCGCTTGCGCAGGATGACAATCCACGCGAGCCCCGCCTGGAAGCCCTCCAGCATCAACATCTCCCAGAGCGCGCGGCTGTCGCGCACGGGCACGCCCCACTCCTCGTCGTGGTAGGTCTGGTACAGCGGATCCGCTCCCACCCACACGCAACGCTGTTGCATCCGCGCTCCTCGCTGGTTCGCGGCAGGGGCTACCACGAAGACTGAACAGGCGGCCAGTCCCGTCGTCTGTCTTTTCAGCGCGGGCGCGTCAGCAGCGCGAACAGCCCGTCGCTCCACCACCGGCCGCGCAGCCCCGGCACGAACCGCTGCCAGTACACGCTGCTGCGGGGAATCCGCCCGGGCAGCGGATAGTCGAAGTCGATGGACTGGAAGCCCGCCTCCACGGCCATGCGCCGCGCGTCCAGTTCCGTAATGGGCGTGATGTGTCCGGAGTCCCGGTAGTCCTGCTCGCAGAACGCGGGGAAGTAGCCCCGGACCAGGAAGGACAACCTTGCCGTCAGGCTGTCGTTGTTGGGCGTGGTGAAGAAGAGGTGGCCCCCGGGCTTGAGCACGCGGAAGGCCTCCTTCACGAAGTGGCGCGGGTTGGCCAGGTGCTCCAGCACCTCGATGGCGAACACCCAGTCCACCGACCCGTCGCCCCACGGCAGCGCGTCCCGGGACACGTCCCGCAGCTGGAACTCCACGCCCGGCAGGCGGCTGGCGCCCGCGTCGTGGATGTCCGTGCTGAGGATGCGCTCGACGGCGGGGTTCTGCCGCAGCCGGCGGATCCACCCGCCGCTGCCCGAGCCCACGTCGAGCACCACGCCAAAGGCCCGCTGCCCCGCCACGCTCCAGGCCGCGTCCCGCAGCGGCTCCGGGGACAGCCCGTCCTGACGCTGCGCGTAGGCGGCGGCATCATGGCCCAACGGTCCCGTGTTGCCCTTCACATCTGGCTCCATGCGCGGGGAGTCTAGCCTCCGGAGCGCCGGGATGCGCAGGTGAAGGAAGCTCTGCCCTCCGCGCGAAACGCTATCATCCGCGCGCCAGGTGCTACCGGGAGGCACGCATGGGACAGGAAGTGGATGTCATTGTCGTGGGCGGAGGGCTCGCGGGACTCGTCGCCGCGACCGAGCTCGCGGATGCGGGCAAGCGCGTCGCCGTGGTGGACCAGGAGGGACCGCAGAACCTGGGCGGCCAGGCGTTCTGGTCGTTCGGCGGCCTGTTCCTCGTGGACTCGCCCGAGCAGCGGCGCATGGGCATCAAGGACTCCCACGCGCTCGCGCTGGAGGACTGGATGGGCACCGCCGCCTTCGACCGCGAGGAGGACCACTGGCCGCGTCAGTGGGCGGAGGCCTTCGTCAACTTCGCCGCGGGCGAGATGCGCCCCTGGCTGGTCCAACAGGGCATGAGCTGGTTCCCCGTGGTGGGCTGGGCGGAGCGAGGCGGCTACGGCGGCGTGGGCCACGGCAACTCCGTCCCCCGCTTCCACGTCACCTGGGGCACCGGCCCCGGCGTGCTGGAGCCCTTCGTCCGCCGCGCCAAGGCCGCCGAGGCCAAGGGCGCCCTCACCTTCCACTTCCGCCACCGCGTGGACGAGCTGCTCACGCGGAACGGCGCGGTGGTGGGCGTGCGCGGCATGGTGCTGGAACCCACGGACGTCCCGCGCGGAGCCAGCAGCTCGCGCGTGACGACGGGCGACTTCGAACTGCGCGCGAGCGCGGTCATCGTCACGTCCGGCGGCATCGGCGGCAACCACGAGCTGGTGCGCAAGGCGTGGCCCGAGCGCATGGGCCCCGCGCCGAAGTTCATGATTCAAGGCGTGCCCGACCACGTGGACGGCCGGATGATCGCCATCACGGAGGCCGCGGGCGGGCGCCTCATCAACCGCGACCGCATGTGGCACTACACGGAGGGCCTGCGGAACTGGAACCCCATCTGGCCCCGTCACGGCATCCGCATCCTGCCGGGCCCCAGCTCGCTGTGGCTGGACGCCACCGGCAAGCGCCTGCCGCCGCCGCTGTTCCCCGGCTTCGACACGCTGGGCACGCTGGAGCACATCCTCAAGACGGGCCACGAGCACACCTGGTTCATCCTCAACCAGTGGATCATCAAGAAGGAGTTCGCGCTCTCCGGTTCGGAGCAGAACCCGGACCTCACGGGCAAGGACTGGCTGGGCGTGCTCAACCGCGCCGTGGGCAAGAAGGCCATGGGCCCGGTGGAGGCCTTCAAGGAGAAGGGCGAGGACTTCGTCATCTCCAACAACCTGCGCGACCTGGTCGCCGGGATGAACGCGAAGACGGAAGCCCCGCTGCTGGACTTCGCCACGGTGGAGCGCGAGGTGAAGGCCCGCGACCTCCAGATGGACAACCCCTTCAGCAAGGACCTGCAGCTCGCGGCCATCCGCCAGGCGCGCAACTACCGGGGTGACAAGCTGGTGCGCACCGCGAAGCCGCACCGCATCCTGGACCCCAACGCGGGGCCGCTCATCGGCGTGAAGCTGAACATCCTCACGCGCAAGACGCTGGGCGGCTTCGAAACGGACCTCCAGGGCCGCGTCTTCAACGCCCAGGGGAAGACCATCCCAGGGCTCTATGCGGCAGGTGAGGTGGCCGGCTTCGGAGGCGGTGGCGTCCACGGCTACCGCGCCCTGGAAGGCACGTTCCTGGGAGGCTGCATCTTCTCCGGCCGCGCCGCGGGCCGGGCCGCCTCGGGGAATGTGTAGTCATGGGCGGTGACGGGCAGGGGCGCGTCAAGGCCCCTGCCCCTCCGGGCGTCCTCAGGCGGCGGCCTGGAAGGGCCACGGAGTGGAGCGCGCCCCGGCCATCCAGTTGTCGTGCCGGCCGTCCCAGTACTTGAAGGTGAGCAGCGACGGGTCCACGTCATCCAGCGTGTTGACGTAGATGGAGACGAACTTCCCGCCCAGCTCCGGGACGTCGCCGTCGCCGAAGCACACGACGCCGCAGCGGCCGCAGAAGCTGCGCGTGTTGGGGCTGCCGTCGCGCCCGTACTTCTTGATGGCGTCCTGGCCCTTGAGGAGCCGGAAGGCGTCCGGCTTCATCCCCGCGCCGCCGCCGTAGCCGTACTTCATGCAGATGGTGCAGTTGCAGCGGGTCACGTCCGCCAGGTCCACGGTGGCCTCGTAACGCACGGCGCCACACAGGCAGCCGCCCGCGTAGGTGTGCACGCCGCTCAGGGCAGGGGTCTTCTGAAGGTCGTTCTGGGTCATGGCGGAATCTCCGGTGCCGCGTTGTGGGAACGAACCCAATGTCGCCCCTGGCCGTGACAGCCTTATGTCAGGTTTGTCGCCCGCCTCTGTTGAACCCGGCGGGGCCTGGCCCAGAGTGCCCCGGTCCGCCGTTCCCGGAGGCCGCATGCCCGCGTGGAAGTCCCTGTCCCGTGTCCTTGCCCCGACGTTGCTCCTGCCGCTGCTGGGGGCCGCGCCGCCCGCCACCCTGCCCGCCACGAAGCCCGCTTCGGCCGTGAAGGCGGTCGCGGGCGCGACGGCGGCCCGGCCGTCGAAGCAGTACTCGGTGGAGCAGTTCATGGGGTCCACGGAGGTGATGGCTCCGGTCTTCACCTCGGATGGCAAGCAGCTGCTCTTCTCGTCGAACGCGTCCGGCATCTTCAACGTGCACAGCGTGCCGGTGGGTGGGGGCAAGCCCACCGCGCTGACGCGCTCGAAGACGGACAGCATCCGGGTGGTGGGGGCCTTCCCGCGCGACAGCCGCTTCCTCTTCGAGCACGACAAGGGCGGCGATGAGCAGTCGCACGTCTACGTGCGCACGCCGGACGGCAAGGAGAAGGACCTCACGCCCATGAAGCAGGGCGTGGCCCACTTCCTGGGCTTCAGCCACGACGACAGCGCGTTCTACGTCACCACCAACGAGCGCGACCCGGGCGCCATGGACGTGTACCGCCATGACGCGAAGACGTACGCGCGCACGCTCCTGGTTCAGAACGACAAGGGCTTCGGCGTCGCCGCCGTGGCCCCGGACGAGAGCTGGGTGGCGCTGGAGGAGGCGGTCACCACGTCGGACCGCAACGTGTGGCGCTACGACGTCGCGACGAAGGCGCTGAAGAACCTCACGCCCCACACGGGCGCGGCCAGCTACCGGGTGGGGGACATCCACCCCGTCACCGGGGAGCTGTACGTCATCACGGACGACGGCTCGGAGTTCGAACGCGTGGTGCGTCCGGCGAAGGAGGCCGGCAAGTGGGAGGACGTGGAGAAGGCGGACTGGGACGTCTTCGGCACCCACTTCTCGCGCTCGGGGGCGTTCCGCGTCTCCATCATCAACGTGGACGCCGGCGTCGAGGTGCGCCTGCACGACGTGAAGGCCGGCACCCAGGTTCCGCTGACGCAGCTCCCCGCCGGGATGATCTCCGAGGTCGTCTTCTCCCGTGACGAGAAGCAGCTGGCGGTCCAACTGGAGACGGACCGCACCTCCGCGAACCTCTATGTCCTGGACCTGGCCACGAAGAAGACCCGGCGCGTGACGGACACGATGAGCCGCGAGCTCGACTCCGAGGACCTGGTGGACGCGCAGGTGGTGCGCTTCAAGTCCTTCGACGGGATGGAGATACCCAACCTGCTCTTCAAGCCGCACCAGGCGACGGCGGAGCACAAGGCCCCCGCCATCGTCTACGTGCACGGCGGTCCCGGAGGCCAGACGAGCCGGGGCTACAACAACTTCGTCCAGTACCTGGTGAACCGCGGCTACGTGGTGCTGGGCATCAACAACCGGGGCAGCGCCGGCTACGGCAAGACGTTCCTGAGGGCGGACGACCAGAAGCACGGCAAGGAGCCGCTGCGCGACTGCGTGGAGGCGCGCAAGTACCTGGCGAGCCTGCCGTACGTGGACGGCTCGCGCGTGGGCATCCTCGGCGCCAGCTACGGTGGCTACATGGTGCTGGCGGCGCTCGCCTTCCACCCGGACGCCTTCGACGTGGGCGTGGACGTCTTCGGCCCGTCCAACTGGCTGCGCACGCTCAAGAGCATGCCGCCCGAGTGGGGCGCCTTCCGTCAGGCCATGTTCCAGGAGATGGGCAACCCGGAGACGCAGGAGGTGATGCTCAAGGAGATCTCCCCCTTCTTCCACGCGGAGCGCATCCAGAAGCCTCTGTTCGTCGTGCAGGGCGCCAACGACCCGCGCGTCCCCCAGGCGGAATCGGACGACATCGTCGCGGCGGTGAAGAAGAACGGCGTGCCCGTGGAGTACCTGCTGCTCCCCGACGAGGGCCACGGCTTCAAGAAGAAGAAGAACGAGGCGGAGGTGGACCGGCGCGTCCTGGAGTTCTTCGACCGCTACCTGAAGTCCGCCACCGCCACGGCCCCCAAACCCTGAGGGGCGCTTTACAGTACCTGCACATGCAGGTATTTCTCCCGGCATGACGACTTCCGTCCGCCGGCCTTGCGTCCTGCTGTCCGTGCTGTTGGGGCTGTCCCTGGGGTGCGCCACCGCGCGTCCCCAGGCCGCCTCGGCGCCTGTGGAGACAACGGTGTCGGCGTCCGAGCCACTCGTGGCCCAGGAGGCGGACGCGGTCTTCACCGGCCACCGCTTCCAGGACGGGACGGTGCTGCCGGAAGTGCGCATCCACTACGCGACGCTGGGCACGCCGCGCCGGGACGCATCCGGCGCGGTGACGAACGCGGTGCTGCTCCTGCACTGGACGAGCGCGAGCGGCGAGGTGCTGCGGAGCAAGTCCTTCCAGGACGCGCTGTTCGCGCCGGGCCGTCCGCTGGACGCGACGAAGTACTTCCTCATCTTCCCGGACAGCGTGGGCCACGGCCGCTCCAGCAAGCCGAGCGACGGCCTGCGCACGAAGTTCCCGGCCTACGGCTACCGGGACATGGTGGAGCTTCAGCACCAGCTCGTGACGCGGACGCTGGGCATCCGGCGTCTGCACGCCATCGTGGGCCTGTCCATGGGCGGCATGAACGCGTGGCAGTGGAGCGAGCTGTACCCGGACGCGGTGGAGGGCGTGATGCCCATCGTGTCCCTGCCCACGCGCATCGCGGGGCGCAACCTGCTGTGGCGGCGCTTCGTCTCGGTGCAGATCCGCAACGACCCGGAATGGAAGGACGGCCTCTACACCGCGCCGCCCCGAGGCTGGCTGGAGGCGTTCCCGGTCTTCCGGATGATGCTGGACGGGGTGCCGCACCTGCAGGCCACGCTTGCGGATGCGCAGGCGGCGGATGCCTTCATCGCGACGGCGCGGGCGCAGGCGGCGGGCATGGACGCCAATGACATCCTGTACTCGCTGGAGTCCTCGCGGGACTACGACCCGGAGGGCGCGCTCGGGGACATCCAGGCCCACGTGTTCGCGCTCAACTTCTCCGACGACGAGTTCAACCCTGTCTCCCTGCGCACGATGGAGACGTTGATGCCGAGGGTGAAGCGCGGCCGCTTCGTGGTGCAGGAAGGCAGCGCGAGCTCCTTCGGCCACTTCACCCAGGCACACCCGGAGCTGTGGGCGGATCAGGTCGCCGCGTTCCTGAAGTTCCTCGAGGAGGGGTGAGCCGTGGGGATGCGCTCAGCGTCCGCTGCGGCGAGTTTTGCCCTTGGGAGACGGAGGGGCTTCGACCTCTGCTTCGGCTTCGCCCAGTCCCGTCCGGGAGACGGCGGCCAGCAGGTCCCTCAGCGCGGTGGCCTGGGTGCCGCCCACGGCGTTCTCGAAGTCCGACTGGGCGCGCAGCCACAGGGGCCGGGCCTTGCGGTAGACGCCCTGCCCTTCCGGAGTGATGGCGATGGCGCGCTGGCGCCGGTCGGTGCGGCCCACCTCCAGCACCACGAAGCCGTCCTTCAAGAGGGGCTTCAGGTTGTGGGTGAGCGTGGAGGGGTCCATGACGAGCTGATCCGCCAGCGCGTTCACGGTCAGCGGGCCCTGGGTCTGGACGCGGTGGAGGATGGAGTACTGCGTGGTCCGGAGGCCGCTGGGCGCGAGCACCTGATCATAGAACTGCGTGACGTGGCGGCTGGCCTGTCGCAGCGCCAGGCAGTTGCAGAGGGTGCGCTGGAGTTCGTCTTGGGACATCGCTGCCGGAAAGTATACGTGGGCCCGGGCGTGGCCGCTTGAAGGAGACACCGTCATGAGGACACGCCGGTTTCATTATGCGTGGGTGATGGCCGCGGCCATCTTCGTGGTGCTCCTGTGCGCGGCGGGCGTGCGGGCGACCCCGAGCGTCTTCATCGTCCCGCTGGAGCGGGAGTTCGGCTGGAGCCGGGCCCTCGTCTCCTCGGCCGTGTCGGTGAACCTGGTGCTCTACGGGCTCGTGGGGCCGTTCGCCGCGGCGCTGATGCAGAAGTTCGGCATCCGGCGCACGACGCTCGTGTCCCTCTGCATCATCGCGGTGGGCGTGGCGCTGACGAACTTCATCCACGCGCCGTGGCAGCTGCTCCTCTTCTGGGGCGTGCTGGTGGGGCTGGGCACGGGCACGACGGCGATGGTGCTGGGCGCCACGGTGGTGCAGCGCTGGTTCGTCGCGAGGCGCGGGCTGGTGATGGGCGTGCTGACCGCGAGCACCGCCACGGGGCAACTGGTGTTCCTGCCGTTGCTCGCGATGTTGGTGGAGCACCACGGCTGGCGCGTCGTGTCCTTCACCGTGGCGGGCGTGGTGGCGTGCGTGATTCCGCTCGTCGCATGGCTCGTGCGCGACCGGCCGTCGGACGTGGGACTGAAGCCCTACGGGGCCGCGCCGGAAGACGAAGAGGTGAAGCCATCCAGCGTGAATCCCCTGGCCAACGCGCTGGGGGCGCTGGGGCGGGCTTCGCGCAAGCGGGACTTCTGGCTGCTCGCGGGGAGCTTCTTCATCTGCGGCGCGACGACGAACGGGCTGGTGGGCACGCACCTGATTCCGGCGTGCATGGACCACGGCATCCCGGAGGTGCGCGCGGCGGGGTTGCTCGCGCTGATGGGCATCTTCGACCTGGTGGGCACGACGGCGAGCGGCTGGATGTCGGACCGCTTCGACAACCGCTGGCTGTTGTTCTGGTACTACGGCCTGCGAGGGCTGGCGCTGCTCTATCTGCCGAGCGCCTTCGAGATGTCCCTCTTCGGCCTGCCGTTGTTCGCGGTGTTCTACGGCCTGGATTGGATCGCCACGGTGCCACCGACGGTGCGCCTGACGACGCAGACGGTGGGTGCGGAGGACGGGCCCATCGCCTTCGGCTGGGTGGTGGCCGCGCACCAGGTGGGCGCGGGACTGGGAGCGCTGGGCGCGGGCGTCATCCGCACCTCGATGGAGACGTACACGCCCGCCTGGGTCGTCGCGGGCGTCATCTGCCTCGCGGCGGCGCTGGTGGTGCTGCGCATCGGACGTGGCTCCGCTTCATCACCGCCGGTGGTGGGCGCGCCCGCGACGCACTGAAGGACCTCAGTCCGAGCCCAGCAACACGACCTTGCCCACCGTGCGCCGCCCTTCCAACTGGCGGTGGGCCTCTTCCGCGCGAGACAGCGGCAGCGCCAGGCCCACCAGGATGCGCAGGCGCCTCGCCACGACCTCCGCCAGCAGCGCCTCTCGCGCCTTGCGTTGCACCTCCGGGGGCGTGGGCGTGCGCAGCCAGTAGGCGCCCACGGTGAGTGACTTCGCGTAGAGCGACTCCACCTCCACGTGCGGCGGATGGCCGCTGGCGTTGCCGTAGCTCACCAGGTGTCCGAAGGGCGCCAGCGCATCCATGCTGGCCTTCCAGGTGCTCGCGCCCACGGAGTCCAGCACGCGCTCCACGCCGCGCCCTTGCGTCAGCTCGCTCACGCGCGCCGCGACGTCTTCCTGGTCGTAGCGGATGACGGCATCCGCGCCCACGCCCCGCGCGAGCTTCGCCTTCGCCTCGCCCGACACCGTGCCGATGACCCGCGCTCCCGCCGCCTTCGCCAGCTGCACCGCGAGCAGCCCCACGCCTCCGGCCGCCGCGTGGACGAGCACCGTCTGCCCCGCCTCCACGCGCCCCACGGTGTGCACCACGTGGTACGCCGTCAGCCCCTGCACCAGCAGCCCGGCGGCCTCCTCGAAGGACACCTCCGGCGGCAGGACCAGCAGTTCATCGACCGACGCGAGCGCGGCCTCCGCGTAGGCCTCCTTCGTCAGGGCGACCACGCAGCGGCCCACCCAGGATGCGTCCACACCGGGCCCCACAGCTCGCACCACGCCCGCGGCTTCGCTGCCCAGGATGCGCGGCAGGGGCGCCTGGGCGTCGTACAGCCCGCGGCGGCGCTCGGTGTCCGCGAAGTTCACGCCCGCGGCATGGACTCGCACGAGGACCTGGCCCGGCCCGGGCACGGGCTCCGGCGCGTCCTCCCAACGGAGGACCTCCGGCCCTCCCACCTGGTGGTAGCGGATGGCTTTCATGCGCGGAGTCCTAACGTCCACACCGCTTGCCTGTCAGGACTGAATTTCCGCCGCCGTCGCTGGGAGCGAAAGGAGCGGTCCCGATGCGCCAGGCGACGAAGCAGGCCCCGATGAACCTCAAGCACCAGAATCCTTCCGGTCACGGCATCGACGCGGCCTCGCGTCCCAGCCCGGTGACCGCTCCTTCCACGTGCCGCTGGCGGGACTTCGCGTCCTATCGCCTCGCCTCGCCCGGCTCCTGAAGGCGCCCTGCTCCGTCCCTGACGCGGCATGGCCCTGGAGGCCGGGCTCCCGACAAGGGGACCCGGCCTTCTTCACGTCCGGGCTCCCGCTCACCTTCCGGGGACGTAGAGCGTTACGGAGACGCGCTGGCCTGTAGAGCCGGAGCCCTTAGAAGCCCGCTGGGTTCGACTCCCAGCGTCCCCAATCCCTCACCCACATAGGCCGCGCACCGGGTGCAGTCCGAACTCCAAATCCGGACGAGCAGGGTTCGACTCCCTGGCGACCTGTCCCGCCCGAAAGGCCCTGTGTCATGGAAACGCTGGTGCTGAGCCAGTCCTATGAACCCGTCGCACGCATCCCCTGGCAACGCGCCATCATGCTGCTCGTCCAGGGCAAGGTGGAGGTCGTCGAGGAGTACGAGGACCGCGTCATCCGCTCGGTGACGGTGGAGCTGCGCATGCCGTCCGTCATCCGCTTCGTGCGCGCCCTGTGGAAGGGCCCGCGCGGCGTGCGCTTCAGCCGCGAGAACGTCTACCAGCGCGACCAGTGCCGCTGCCAGTACTGCGGCCACAAGGTGACCCGTCCGGAGGCCACGTACGACCACGTGCTGCCGCGCGCGCAGGGCGGCCGCACGAGCTGGGAGAACATCGTCATCGCCTGCGTGCCCTGCAACCAGAAGAAGGGCAACCGCACCCCGGCGCAGGCGCGCATGACGCTGCGCACCGTGCCCGCGAAGCCGAAGCGGCTGCCGGACGCGCTGGTCGTCTCGTTCCTCGTGGAGAAGGGCCTGCCCCTGTCCTGGCGCAAGTTCCTGAGGGACGTGGCCTATTGGCACACGGAGCTGGAAGCGTAGGTCCCGGCCCAAGGGTGGGCCGGGACTTCGCTTCCGCGCCGCAACGGTTAGAGTGCCGCACGTCGAGGGGGCGTTCCGGACCACACCATGGCGACGAGGAAGAACGAAGACCAGGAGCGGCTCATCGACCGCGACCTCACCGCGATGGCGCGCGAGGGCAAGCTGCCGGCCGCCCACGGCGTGGACACCGCCGTGACGGAGGTGCTGGGGCTGCTGACGCGCGGAGGCAAGCACCCGCTGCTGGCGGGCGAGCCCGGCGTGGGCAAGAGCGCGCTCGTGCAGGAGGTGGCCCGCCGCATCGCCGAAGGGCGCGTGGACGGCGACCTCGCCCAGGCGCGGCTCGTGGAGGTGTCCGTCGCGAACATCCTGGCGCGCAGCACCCAGCGCCAGGCGGCCGAGTCCTTCGAGGAGTTGCTCATCCACCTGGGCCGCCACCCCTGCCCCATCGTCTACATCCGTGACCTGCCGGTGGCCCTGGGCGGGCCCCTGGCGCCCGTGGCCGTGCGCGCGCTGCGCACCGGCGGCCTGCGCTTCATCTTCGAGACCGAACCCAAGCGCGTGCAGGAGCTGCTGCGCGCCGACGAGGCCCTGGCCGAACGGCTCCACTTGCTGCCCCTGAACGAGCCGCCACTGGAGAAGGCGCGCTGGATCGTCGGCCGCGTGGCGGAGGAGCTGGAGCGCGAACTGCGGCTGCCCATCGACCCGGCCGCGTGCGACCTGGCGCTGCGCCTGTCCGCGAAGTTCCTCCTGGCGCAGCACATGCCGCGCAAGGCCATCGAGCTGCTCAAGGAGACGGCGGCGGAGGCCGCGGGCGTGGCGCGCGACCACGTGGGGCCGGAGGACGTGCTCACCCGCTTCTGCGCCGCCACGCGCCTGCCCCGCTTCGTCGTGGACGACGCGATGCCGCTGGACCTGGAGGAGACGGAGCGCTTCTTCGGGGAGCGGCTGCTCGGCCAGACGGACGCGGTGGCCGCGGTGCTGCGCTCGGTGGCGCTGCTCAAGGCGGGGCTCAACGACCCGCGCCGCCCGCTGGGCGTGTTCCTCTTCGCCGGGCCCACGGGCGTGGGCAAGACGCAACTGGCGAAGCTGCTGGCGGAGTACCTCTTCGGCTCCGCCGACAGGCTGGTGCGCCTGAACATGGCGGACTACCCCAACGACGGCGACGAGAGCGTCCCCTTCGGCGCGTCGTGGGCGCCCGCGCTGGAGACGCGGCGCGGAGAGCTGTCCGCGCTGCTCGACGGCAAGGTGTTCACCGTGCTGCTGCTGGACGAGTTCGAGAAGGCCGCGCGCAGCGTGCACGACCGCTTCCTCCAGCTCTTCGACGAGGGCACCTTCGTCAACGGCGCGGGCGAAGCGGTGTCGTGCAACAACACGCTCATCGTGGCCACGTCCAACGTGGGCTCGGAGGTGTACCGCGAGGCGGGCCTGGGCTTCGCCGCGCACAAGCGCGCCGAGGAGCAGGTGTCGGAGGTGGACCGCCGCATCGCGGAGGCCTTCCGTCCGGAGTTCCTCAACCGCTTCGACGCCATCTGCCACTTCCGTCCGCTGTCGCGCGTGGACATCCGCAAGATTGCCCAGCGCGAGGTGGGCCGCGTGCTGGAACGAGAAGGCATCCGCGCCCGCGCCCTGGACGTGGAAGTAACACCGGAGGTGGTGGACCGGTTGGTGGAGCGCGGCTATTCGCCGCAGTTCGGCGCGCGCTACCTGCAGCGTGAAATCGAGAAGACGCTCACCGCGGCGCTCGCGGTGGAGATTGCTCGCAGGCCGCTGCCGCCGGGTACGCCCGTGCGCGTGGAGGCCCGTCCTGGAGGCCGCGTGGTGGCGGTCGCGGAGCCCGTGCCGACTCCTCGCGAGGTGACGGCGCAGCTGCTCCTGCCCACGCCGAAGGCCGCGGCGGTGAAGCGCCGGTTGGACCGCAAGTCGCTGCTGATTGAGATGGACCGGCTGGTGGGCCGTGCCCGCGCGCTCGCCGAGTCCACGGGACGGTCGGAGCTGGAGGCGCGCCGCGCGGCGCTGCTCGCGGAGACGCAGGCGCCCAACCTCTGGGACGACTCGCAGCGCGCGGCGGACGTCCTCCGCGCCTTCCGCACGGTGGAGGCGCAGCTGGGAGAGCTGGACCGCCTGGAGGCCGCGTGCAACTTCGGGCGCCGGCTGGTGCGCGAGGCGAAGAACGAGGTGCAGCTGGGCTCCGCCGCGAAGCAGGTGGAGGAGGTCGCGCGAGAGGTCCAGATGGCGGAGGCGCTGCGGGCCGCCGGGGCCACGACGTTGGACAACGAGGCGCTGGTGGACATCTGCGCCAGCGACGCGGCTGAGCTGCAGGACGTGTGGGTGCAGGAGCTGGCCACCATGTACCTGGGCTGGGCGCAGCGCCGGGGCTACGAGGCCACCGCCGTCGCGGAGGCGGACGCCCCCGCGCGCGTGGTGGTGCGCATCGCCGGGCCGGGCGCGTACGGATTCCTCGCGGGCGAGGCGGGGCTGCACCGCCGCCTGGAGGACGAGAAGCGCCAGCGCGCGTACGTGCGCGTGCACCGGGGCGGACCGATGGAGGAGGTGGAGCGGGAGCTGCTGGTGCTGGAAGGCCGGCCGGTGAAGAGCCGCGAAGGCGAGTACCTCCAGCGCGTGCGCAACGAAGTCACCGCGAAGGACGAAGCGACGGGCCGCGTGCTCACGCTCATTGGCGCCGGGGAGCTGGATGAGCTCAAGGGCATCGCCGCGCGCGTCGTCGCCGGCCAGGGCGCCAGCACCGACGAAGCCCGCCGCTACTTCCTGGGCCGTGGAGCGCGAGTGGAGGATCCGCGCACGGGCGCGGGGACGCCCCGCGTGAAGGACGTGTTGCGAGGCGAGCTGGACGTGTTCATCGCCGCGTGGATCTCCCGTCCACCCCCGGAAGGCTCCACGCCGCTGTCCTGAGCCGTCGGGGCGTCCCCGGCCCGGCCGGGGTCATCCTCGCCGCGCATGCACGGTCAGGGCAGGTCGCCCCGGGCCACGCCCAGGCGCATGGCCTCCGCGAGTACGTCCAGGCCATGCGCGGTGTTGATGCGGGAATGAGCCATGGTGCCGCTGACCACCTGCACCGCTCCGCCCAGCACGAAGGGCACGGGCCGGCGTCCCAGCCGCAGAAGCCGCTCGTCGTAGAACGCGGCCGGGGCGCGCTCACGCACCAGGCGCGCCAGGGTCACCATGTTCGCGGTGCGCGACGGCTGCATCGCGGGGCCCAGGCACGAGAAGTCGAACCCCACCTCCGGCAGCACGGCGCCCCGGCCGTCGCGGTCGAAGACGAAGACGACTTGCGACGTCTCCTCCTGCGAGCCGCGCACGCTCTTCTCCGCCGTCTTCGTCAGCTTCAGGCCGCCCGTGATGAGGGCCGTGCCCAGCGCCACCTGTGTCGTCTTCTCCGTGTGCTCGCTCTGCGTGCGCAGGGACGACGCGCCCCGGAGGATGAGCGTCACGTCCTCCAAGGCCATGGTGAGCGGCGCGCCCGCACGAGGCGTGAACGTCGCCTGCGCCGCGCTGAACGTGACGGTGCGTGCAGTGACGCGCTCCGCGACCTCCGACTCGTCGATAGCGAGCGCCGCGAGCCCCGCGTCCCTAAGGGTCTTCACCAGGGCATCCGCCGCATCGGGAGCCAGTCGCGCAATCAGGGCGGGCGGCTCGGGGGCCAGCCGCATGCGGGCCTCCGCAGGGGCCATGCCCGCCGCGGCGGCGAGCACCTGGGCTGCTTCCGGAACCTCACCCGCGGGACGAACGAGCGCGACGATCTTCATGGCGTTTCCCACCCCTGGCACTGAGCGCCGCCATCCTCGCGCGAAAGCAGGATGGCGCGCATCCGAACCCCGGTGTGGCGGGGACATTCCCCGCGCGGTGGACAAACGCTCAGTCGAGCAGGTGCGGGTTGCGCAGCAGCAGCACTCCGGCCTGCACGGTGGCGGTGTAGCCATTGAGCTTGCCGGTGCGCACCCACTCGCTCACGTCGCGCACGCCGCCCTCCGCGAGGACTCGGTCCACCACTCCCTCACCCTGGTTGTAGGCCGCGAGCGCGAGCCGCCAGTCGCCGTAGCGCTCATACAGCGCCTGGAAGAGGGACGCGGCGGCCTCCGTTTCCCGCGCCACGTCCAGCCGCTCGTCACGTCCCGCCTCCACCTTCAGGCCGTAGCGACGCGCCGTCTCCGGAATGAACATCCACACACCCGCGCCCCGCGGCCCCGGCGCCATCGACGGCTCGCGAGACGTCTCCGGCAGGTTGCTCACCGCCGACTCCACCATCGCCACCGCGAGCAGCCCCTCCGGCAGGGAGCGCGAGCGCAGCGTGCCCGCCATCGCCTCGCGGTGCTCCTGGAGGTTCGCCAGCGCCTTGCGCATGAAGTCGCGGCCCTTCCGCGTGGTGACGAACTTGTTGAGCTGTTCGACCACGGCGGCATCCACCACCACCGGCAGGTCCCCCGCCTTCTGCCCCGCCTCCGCCAGCGCACGCGCCTCCGTCAGCGACACCGCGCGCCCCCGCACCGTTCCCTGCGCCCACAACGCCAGCGGCGCGAGCACCAACGCCAGCGACAACGACAGACCCAGGGTGCGCACGGAGCTACGGGGACGAGTCTGGAACAGCATGTGGATCCTCCTGACAGTGGGGTGGGACATGCCGGTGACACCGGCGGGAAGAGCAAGGGCAGCAGGGACACGCAGCGACGCCTGCAACAGGCACCTCGCATACGCATCCGCGGACACGTGCTTCACGGCGACGAGCGCCTCGTCACAGGCGAACTCCTGATGCTCCGCCAACCACCGCGAGAACGCCCGGGCGAACGGATTCCAGAAGAAGGCGCTGTCGAACCCCAGCCGCGCATAGGCAAACACCGTGTCCCGCTGCCGGTGGTGTTGCAGCTCATGCCGCACCGTGAGCCGGAGCGCCTCCGAGTCCTCCAACACCTCAGCGGGAACCACCGCCCACGCGCCTCCAAACGGGAACCACACGGAGAACGCGCCGTCCGCCGCGTCCCCCAGCACCACGCGCACCCGGCCCACTCGGCGAAGCACGGGCAGCGTCTCCAGCTTCCGCCGCAAGCGCGCATACCGCCGCAGCTCCCACGCCAGGAACGCCAACGCCCCCGCACCCACCAACCCCATTCCGACCATCGCCCACGGCAGGCCCATGCCCGAGGACCGCGTCTCCGGCACGGCGCCGAGCACGGGCCGCGCTTCGACAGACGTCAGCGGCGCGGCGTAGCTCACCAGGGAACGCTCGAACTTGAAGAGCGGCGCCGACGGCATCCACTCCCGCGCAACGAGCGCCACGAACGGAAGGAGCACCGCCAGCCCCAGCGCCACCCGCCCCACGCGCAGCGTCTGCCGCGCGTCCAACCTCCGCTCCATCCCCAACGCCAGCGCCGCGCGCAAGAGCCCGAAGCCCACCGCCACCAGCACCGCCGCCGTGAGGTACGCGGCCAGCACGTCCCGGACGAAGGCACTCATCCCCGGCCTCCCTTGCGGCCCAGCAGCTTGCGGATCTGCTCCACCTCCTCTGGGGACAGCGGCACCGCCTCCACCAGCCGAGCCACCAGCGACGACGGCGTCCCGTCGAACACCGTCGCCACCAGGTGGCGCACGCTCTGGGTCTCGTAGGCCTCGCGAGACAGCCGCGCCGAGTACAGGTGCCCCCGCCCCTCCTTGCGGCTCTGCACCACGCCCTTCTGCTCCAGGATGCGCAGCACCGTGGACACCGACGTGTAGGCCAGCTTGCGCTCCGGCGGCAGCGCCGCGAGCACGTCCGCCACGCTCACCTCCCCCAGCTTCCACACGAGCTGCATCAGCTCCAGCTCCACGGGCGTGAGCGGCTTGGACTCCTCGACGGACGGCGGCTTCGTCACGGGCATGCCCTCCCCGGCTTCGAACTAAATCCTTAGTTCAAATACAACTAAGCCTTTAGTTTGAAACCGTCAAGCAGGCGGGCGGTGGCTCTCGGTGGTGGGGTGTGCGGATTCCTACGCACTGGAGCGGCCGGGCCCTTAGACTTCCGGGCACATGCTCCACGTCATCCCTCTGGGCGGCCTTGGCGAAATCGGCCTCAACGCCATGGTGCTCGCCTGTCGTGGGGAGATGCTGCTCATCGACGCCGGCTTGATGTTCCCCTCGGCGGGAATGCCCGGCGTGGACATCATCGTCCCGGACTTCACACACCTGCAGCGCAACGCGGCCCAGCTCAAGGGCGTGCTCCTCACGCACGGGCATGAGGACCACATCGGCGCGCTCCCCTACCTGCTGGGCGACATGCCCGTGCCCATCTACGGCACGCGCTTCACGCTCGCGCTCGCGCGTCAGCGCCTGGAGGAGCTGGGCGTGAAGGCGGACCTGCGCGAAATCGAGCCGCGCACGCCCTTCCCCGTGGGCAGCGTCTTCCGTGTGGAGGCCACGCGCGTGACGCACACCGTGCCGGACGCGGTGGGCTTCATCGTGCGCTCCCCCGAAGGCACCGTCATCCACACCGGCGACTTCAAGCTGGACCCCGACCCCATCGACGGCCTCAAGACGGACCTGGAGCGCTGGGGCGAGGCGGGCGACGAAGGCGTGGTGTGCCTGCTGTCGGACTCCACCAACTCCGAGCATGTGGAAGAGACCGGCAGCGAGCGCGTGGTGCAGACCACCTTCGAGCGCCTCTTCCACGAGACGAAGGGCCGCATCGTCGTGGCCCAGTTCTCCTCCAACCTCCACCGCGTCCGGCACCTGCTGGACCTGTGCGAGCGCACCGGCCGGCTCGTCGCGCTCCAGGGCCGCAGCATGGTGCGCAACGTGGAGCTGGCCCGGGAGATGGGCTACCTGGACGTGCCCGACTCGCTCTTCGTGCACCTGGACAACGTGCCCAAGCTCGCGCCCCACCGCGTGGCGGTGCTCACCACCGGCGCGCAGGGCGAACCGCGCGCGGGCCTCACCCAGCTGGCGAATGGCGATGGGCCCGTGCGCCTGGAGCCCGGCGACACCGTCATCGTCAGCGCCCGGCCCATCCCCGGCAACGAGCGCTCCGTGGGCGCGCTGCTCGACCAGCTCCACTGGCGCGGCGCCCGCATCGTCTACGCGCAGGTGGAGCCCGGCGTGCACGTCTCCGGACACGCCAGCCGCCCCCAGCAGCGCCGGGTGCTGGAGTTGATCCGCCCCCGGAATTTCATCCCCGTGCATGGGGAAGTCCGGCACCTGCACCGACACCTGACCACCGCCCGCGAGGCCGGCATGGCGGCGGAGGGCCTGCTGCTGGCCCACGACGGGGACGTGGTGACGTTCGAGGAGGGGCGGGGCCGTTTCACTGGCAGCGTGCCTTCAGGGCGCATCATGATGGAGCGCTCCGGGGACGGGGTGGTGACGCCGGAGACGCTGGTGGAGCGCAACCGGCTGGCGGAGACGGGCGTGGTGGCCGCGGCGGTGGTGCTCCGGCGCGACACCCAGGCGCTGGTAGCGGGGCCCCAGCTGTCCGGCCAGGGCCTCAGCCCGGACGAGCAGGGCGTGCTGGCCCGGGTGGCCCAGGACGCGCGGGCCTTCTTCGAGGAGCTCAACCCCCTGCTCCGAGGGGACGACGCCCTGGCGCGGGAGGAGCTCGTGAAGGCGGTGAAGCGGGCCTTCAAGCAGCACACGTCCCGGCGCACCCTGGTGGTGCCCTTGGTCGTCCGGGTGTAGGTATGGTAAGGGCGCGAAAAGGTCCCCCCCATGCCCTCCTTTGACGTCATCTCCAAAATCGATCTGGCTGAGCTCGACAACGCGGTCAATCAGACCCGGAAGGAGCTCAGCACCCGCTACGACTTCCAGGGCGTGAAGGCCGAAATCGACATCGCTCCGGACCATTCCTCGCTCACGCTGAAGACCAACAGCGAGGAGAAGCTCCAGGCCGCCAAGGAGGTCCTGCTCGGCAAGCTGGCCAAGCGCGGCATCAGCCTGCGCGTGCTGGAGTTCGGCGACATCGAGAAGACGGGCCTGTCCAACGTCAAGCAGCCCATCAAGCTCCAGCAGGGCATCCCGGTGGAGAAGTCCAAGGAGCTCATCAAGGTCCTCAAGGAGTCGAAGATCAAGGTGCAGGGCTCCATCCAGGCGGATCAGCTCCGTGTCACGGGCAAGAACCGGGACGACCTGCAAGAGGCCATGGCGCTGTTCCGCAAGGAGCAGGACCGCCTCAGCCTGGACATGCAGTTCACCAACTTCCGCGACTAGAGGCGCCCCTTCGCCATGCACGCCGCCCGTCTGGCCTCCCTGCCGCTCTGCCTGCTCTTCGCCACCGCCTCGCTCGCGCAGGACGGGGCGCCCCGGCCCAGCAAGCCGGTGCCCGTGCTCAAGAAGGCACCCCGGCCGGAGAAGGGGCTCAAGGACTTCGGCTCGCCGCTGGTCCTCAAGCCGCTGTCCACCGAGGGCGCCACCGCCAACTTCTCCGCCCGGGTGGGCTGGCGCAAGGACACGCTCTTCGTGGGCGTGGAGGCCACGGACAACCAGCTGCTCGCGGGTGACATCATCACCCTCACGCTCTACTTCCCGGACTCGGGGACCACCGCCACGGGCTACACCTACCGCTTCGCCTTCGATGGTCAGCGCACCTCCGGGGCGGACAGCGGCACGCCCAGGTTCGCGCAAAGCCTGGTGAACGCCGCCGTGCACCGCCAGGGCGACACCCTGTCGGTGGTGGCGATGATTCCCGTGCGCGCCCTGCCCCGCTTCCCCGCCGTGGATCCGCTCGTCATGGACCTCTGCATCACCTACGAGGACCAGGACCAGGTGGGCGCCAAGGTGGTGCCGGTGTCCAACTGCAAGGGCGGCACCATGCCGGAGGGTGAAGCGCTGCGCCTGCCGGACGAGGCGCGCAAGAACCTCAAGCTGAAGCCCCCCGCCAGCGTCACCGCGCTGGAGGCGGCGCCCACCGGCTGGCTGGGCTGGAGCCTGTTCAGCTACCCGGACTGGGCCCAGGGCGAACAGGCCCTCACCCCCGCCTCGCTGCGCGCGCTGGTGGCCCCCACGGCCGTGGACGCCTCGAAGATGGGCGTGAACCTGCCGGAAGCATTAAGCCTGCCGGACGGACGACCGGTCGTTACCGTGCTCACTGGGAAGAATCCCTATGCCGTCGAGGGTCAATGCGACTCCGACGACGAGCTCCGGATGGGGCTCTATGTGGTGTCGGGGAAGACAGCCCAGCGAGTGCTCGACTGGCCGGCCGCCACCTGTGCGCTGGGTCGCGCCACTTCGGTGGAGCTGGAAGAAGACGGGGCGCTGAACATCGGTTACTCGAACGGCGCCATCATCAACTTCGTTTGGAGTGCGGACCACTTCGAGCGGACGCAACTGGGAAAGCGGTAGACGCGCGTGGAAGAGACCAAGAGCCTGTACATGATGACCCTCGGCTGCCCGAAGAACCGGGTGGACTCCGAGGTGATGCTGGGCACGCTGCGCACGCGCGGCTATTCGCTCGTGCAGGAGGCCTCGGAGGCCGAGGTCATCGTGGTCAACACGTGCGCCTTCATCGGGCCGGCGAAGCAGGAGTCGGTGGACTCCATCCTGGAGATGGCGGAGCTGAAGAAGTCGGGCTCGTGCAAGACGCTCGTCGTCACCGGCTGCCTGTCCCAGCGCTACGGCCAGGAGCTGTCGCAGGAGATGCCGGAGGTGGACCACTTCCTGGGCACCAGCGCGTACGCCCAGATTGGCGACCTGCTGGCGGCGGAGGCCTCGCCGCGCCAGGTGATTCCGGATCCGGACTACATCCACAACGCGGAGACGCCGCGCATCAACTCGATGCCGAAGTACACGGCGTACCTGAAGATTTCGGAAGGGTGCGACAACGCCTGCGCGTTCTGCATCATCCCCACGCTGCGCGGTGGCCAGCGCTCGCGCACGGTGCAGGACATCGTGGCGGAGGCGCGGAACCTGGCGGACAGCGGCGTGCAGGAGCTGAACCTGGTCGCGCAGGACCTGACGGCGTACGGGCATGACCTGCCCGGCAAGCCGAAGCTCCACGAGCTGCTCAAGGAGCTGGTGAAGGTGGACGTGAAGTGGATCCGCCTGCACTACGCCTACCCGCGCGTGTTCCCGGACGAGCTCATCGACGTCATCGCCACCGAGCCGAAGATCGCCAAGTACCTGGACATGCCGGTGCAGCACGCCAGCGACAAGCTGCTCCTGTCCATGAAGCGCGGCCGCAACTCGGAGTTCCTCAAGAAGCTGCTGGGCAAGCTGCGCGAGCGCGTGCCGAACCTGGTGATGCGCACCTCGCTCATCGTCGGCCTGCCGGGTGAGACGGAAGAGGACTTCGAGCTCCTGAAGGAGTTCGTGAAGGAGCAGCGCTTCCAGCGCCTGGGCGTGTTCCAGTACTCGGACGAGGAGAACACCGCCGCGTTCGACCTGCCGAACAAGGTCCCGGCGAAGACCATCGAGCGCCGCTGGCGCGAGGTGATGGCCATCCAGAAGCGCATCAACCGCGAGCAGAACAAGAAGCTCGTGGGCCAGAAGCTCACCGTGCTGGTGGAGGGCCCCAGCGAGGAGTCCGAGCACCTGCTGGTGGGCCGTCACGAGGGCCAGGCGCCGGAAATCGACGGGCAGGTCTACATCAACGACGGCCTGGCGTACCCGGGCGAGTTCGTCACCGTGGAGGTGACGGAGGCGCACGACTACGACCTCATCGCCCGCGTGGTGGAGCGCCCGGATCCGAAGCAGCGCGAGCACACCCCGCGCGAGGCCCATCCCGCGCCCGTGCCGCTGAAGGCGCTGGCGCGTCCGCCGGAGCCGCGGCCGGAGTAGCCCGTCACCGCGAAGGCCGTGCCCCGGGCCCGCCCCGTCCTCCCCACCGGAGGCGGTCGCGGGCCCGAGCCGTTCGTGGGCCCTACTTCGGATCCTCGGGCTCCAGCTCGCGCTCCTCGACGGGCGGCGGCTGCGGGCCCGAGCCCTTCGTCGGCACCGCCACGCCCTCGCCCAGTGGCGTGGGCTGGCACTCGCACACGGTGCGCCGCGACGCGGACTCCGTGACGAAGGCGCACGTCGTGGGGCACTCGGGCTGACGCCCTTCTTCCACCAGCGACACCACGTAGCTCTTCGCGCTCTGGAGCGCGGCGTGGCACGCGGGCAGGGTCTTCTCCAGCGACGCCCACGGCAGCCGGTGCTGCGTGTTGGCGCCACGGGTGGTGGTCGGGAAGCTCAGGCCCACCTGGCAGCCCGTCTCCAGACGCTGACCGTCCACGCCCCGAGGCTCCACGTACAGGCGCACGCCCTCCGGCACGTCCCGGAACACCTCGCCGGAGAGGGCCACCGCGCCGTCGGGCTCCGCGCGCACGAAGATGCCGTAGCAGCCCTCCTCGCTGAACGCGCCGCCCTCGCCCGCGCACTGCTGCCGGCCTCCGCCCTCGGGCGTGCGCACGTGGGGCCTGCGCAGCACCAGCGCCCCACCCTGCGCGTCCACGGTGGTGGTGAAGCGGCCCCACACGTCCGGCCCCAGCCGGCCCAGGCTGCTCTGCGACGGCCAGCGCCCCGCGGCCTCCATCACCAGGGGCTTCACGCCCAGGCCGTCGGCCACCTCCACCGCGTCCACCACGAAGGTGCGCGGCGGCAGGCCCGCGGCCGTCTCCAGCGGCTGAAGCCCCTGCCCCAGGGAGGGGTCCACCGCCAGGCGGGAGAAGGGCTCACGCGTGCCCAGCACGAAGGGGCCGGTGATGCTCGCCCCGCCCTGCGTCACCTGCACGGCCAGGAGCGGCCAGTCGCCCAGCGGCTCGCGGCTCAGCTCCACCACGTGCGACTCGCGCACGGCGTCCGTCCCGCGCAGCTCCGCGTCGTAGGCCTCCCGGGGACGCGAGGCGGTGAAGGTCACCTCGCGGCGCAGCGGATCCACCGTGAGGGCATACGGAAACAGCACGTCCTGCCCCAGCGTCACCGAGCAGCCCGTCTCACCGGAGAGCAGCAACGTGCGCAGGGGCGGCGACACCGGGCCCACCGTCAACGGCGACGCCGGAACCTCCGGCCAGGAGCGATGACCTCCGGAGGACTCCGGCACGCGAGCGGTCCCCGCGGCCGCGGGCGGCGCGCCGTCGAAGCAGCTGGAGGACACGAGCGACAGCGGCCGCGTGACGTCCAGCACCACCGGCACGGCCCGGTTCCCCAACCGCCCCGCCACCGTCAGCCGCAGCGCGGGCGACGACAGGAGGGGCAGCGTCTGCCCCGCGAGGCTCGTGGGACGTAAAGGGCCCGCGGGCGCGGTGGAGTGACACCCCGCGCCCAGCAGCACGCATCCCGCCAGCAGCACGCCGCGCATGGAGGGCGGGCCGTCCTACTGCGCCTTCTTGGTGAAGTCGTCCACGCGGGTGCCCTCGGGCGGGTTCAGCTTGAAGCTGTCCGAGGAGATGCCCACGTTCGTCTTCAGGTCCAGGAAGGCGATGGTGTTCTCACTGCCGTCTGGATCCACCACCGTGCTCTTGAGCACCTGCGCCGTCGAGGGGTCCACCTCCAGGCGCACCTGGCGGAAGCGCGGCTCGTTCTTCAGCGGATCCAGCACCAGCAGCGTGCCCTTGCAGTCCTTGCAGTCGCCCTTGGTGATGGCGAACTCGTCCGCCAGCTTCCCCTGGCCGAAGAGGAACGTCACCGACGCGGACAGCTGGCTGGTGTCCATGGCCGCCACCGACAGCGTCTGCGCTTCCGGGTCGTGCATGTAGACCTTGTTGCCCGCGAGCACGAACGTCCGCTTGGACGGGTTCTCGTACTCCCAGCGCATCAGGCCCGGCTTCTTGTAGGTCACCGTGCCCGTGGACGTCTGCGTGCGGCGGAAGGCCTTGTACTTGTAGTCCTGCTTGAAGCCCGCCTTGAAGTCGCCCGTCTTCTCGTAGAAGGCCTGCATCCGGTCCACGAGCGTCTTCACCTCGGGCGCCATCGGCTTCGGAGCGGCCTTGGGGGCGCCGGCGGCGACGCTCGCGTCGCCCTGCTTCGCGGCGGGGGGCATGGCGGCCGTGCCGGCATCCTTGGGAG
>NZ_RAWR01000162.1:0-25227 GCF_003986945.1 Corallococcus sp. AB018
ACGTCTCCCTGGTCCCCACCCTGGAGCGCCCCCACCCGCTGATTCCCGGCGAGGTGATTTCCGCGGGCACCAACGAGGTCTACCTCTACCTCCAGGTGGGCCGGGACAATGATCCGCGCGGCGCCGGCGTGGGTTCGCTCTTCATCCAGGAAATCCAATACGACCCCGACACGGGCCGCACCCCCGCGGGCATGGTCCCCATGCTCTCCGACGACTTCATCGTGGGCACCTGAGACGGCCCCCCAGCGTGGGGTGTCCCCCACAGTCTCAATGGGGTGTCCCCCCCACACCCTTCCTGTAGCAGGCTCTTCCGAGCGCGCAACCCCTTGAAGTTACTGACCCTGAAACTCCTACAGACGCGGGATCGCCTCTTGCTAGGGCAGGGGTTGTGAAAGGAGTCACCATGACTATCGGTCGCATTGCCCCCCTGTTGGCGCTCGGAGCGTTCCTGGTGCTGAGTCCCCGCACCGTGCAGGCCCAGGAGCAGAACCCGGACAACCCGGAGTGCCTCGGAGACGAGTGCGGTCGCCCCAAGGAGGAGGGCGGCGGTTGCGGTTGTGGCTGCGGCTGTTCCGTCTGGGTGGCGTACACGGACGACGGCAAGACGCTGTCGTACACGGACGACGCGGACGGCGACGGCAAGGCGGACGACAAGGACAACTGCCCCTTCACGTCCAACCGCGACCAGGACGACACGGCGGACGGCGACGGCGTCGGCACCGCCTGTGACAACTGCCCCGCGGTCTCCAACGCCACCCAGCTGGACGGCGACGGCGACGGCATTGGCGACGCGTGCGACCCGGACGACGACAACGACGGCAAGCTGGACGGCGAGGACAACTGCCCCACCATCCCCAATGCCAACCAGGCGGACAACGACCAGGACGGCATTGGCGACGTCTGTGACGCGGACGACGACAACGACGGCGTGCCGGACGGCGAGGACAGCTGCCCGCTCGTCGCCAACCCCATCCAGACCGAGATGCCGGCGGACCTGAGCCTGTGCCGCGTGGACGCGGACGGCGACAACGTCTCCGACAACCTGGACAACTGCCCCGGCCTGTCCAACCCGGACCAGAAGGACACGGACGCGGACGGCATCGGCGACAAGTGCGATCCGGACATCGACAACGACTCCGTCCTCAACGCCGCGGACAACTGCCAACTGGTGGCCAACCGCGACCAGGCGGATGACGACGGCGACGGCATCGGCGACGCGTGCGACACGCGCTACTGCGTGGTCCTCAACAAGGACAACCCGAACGACTGCCTCGACCCGAAGTCGCCCTTCAGCGTGGGCACCGGCGGCTCCATCAGCGTGGAGAAGACGGGCATGGCGGTGCGTCCGCCCCTGTTCGCCAACCGCAACGGCGCGGCCATCGAGTACACCTGGACGGTGGTGAAGCGTCCCTCCGGTTCCACCGCGGTGGTGGAGAACCCCAAGGGCGCCGTCACCTACAGCCGCCACTGGGAGTACCAGTACGTGGACGGCAGCGTGCCCAACTTCAACCCGGACAAGGAAGGCGAGTACGAACTGCAGGTGTCCACGCGCCTGGCCTTCGCGGACCGCGTGTTCCCCAATGAGCGCGCCTCCGTGTCCAGCCTCTTCGTGAAGGTGGGCAAGCAGGACTCCGAGGGCGGTGGCTGCACCTCGCTGCCCGCGGGCGGCAGCGCCGCGGCCCTGGGCGCTGGCGTGCTCGGCCTGCTCCTGCGCCGCCGCAAGAAGGCGTAACCCAGGATGTTCCCCGTGCCAGGAGGTCCGCATCGCATGCGCCGTCTGCTCGCTGTTCCGTTTCTTGCGACCGGCCTCCTGGTCCTGGGTGTGCTGTCCTGTTCAGACACGCTCCTGGAGCCTCGCGCCCAGGAGCAGTCCCAGTTGGATGACCGGCTGACGCTCACCGGCCGGGTGTGCACGCGTCCGGCGAACCCCACCGGCTTCCCGGTGAAGGTGGTGCTCGTCGTGGACGAGTCCGGCAGCATGTGCGTGTCGGATCCGCCGGGCTCGCAGGAGGGCAGCGGCTTCTGCGAGCGCGCGGAGGTCCAGGCCATCATCCCGCCGGGCGTGACGGAGCCCGCGCGCGTACGCGCCCTGAAGAACGTGGTGAATGGCTTCCGGCGCATCAACGACGCGCGCCAGGGCAACATCAGCATCGCCATTGCCCCGTTCGAAACGAACGTGAAGAACACCTGGCCGCCGGCCTCCACGGGAGACCGCTTCGCGCCGCCGGGCAACATCAACAGCTACATCGAAGGCCTGCAGTCGCAGCTGGGCAAGGGCACGGACTACCAGGGCGCGCTCAGCTACGCGTACAGCCTCATCGCCAGCGACATCGAGGCGGTGTCCCAGTCCACGCCGGAGCTGTTGCCGCGCACGCGCTACGTCGTCGTGTTCCTCACGGACGGCACGCCGTACCCGCGCTGCTCCGCCAACGACGACCTGTCCGCCTACGCGGGGCCGGACACGCCGGACCTCACCTGGCGCGACTCCATCACCAGCTTCTGCAACGCCACCAGCACCACCGACGCCATCACCGGCTTCGAGGTGGGCACGGACCGCAACCAGAACTACCAGCTCTTCAGCTACGTGCGCCGGCTGATGGAGCTGAAGACGCAGTACAACGTGGGCGACGTGCGCATGCACACGGTGCTGCTCTTCAACGAAGAGGCCGTGCGCGCCTGCGGCCCCATCTGCCAGGACATCTACGGCACCTACCCGGGCGTCCCGGAGGCGCAGTACCCGGCCGCGGCGAAGAAGATCGCCTCCTTCCTGCTCAAGCGCTTCGCGGAGATGGGCAACGGCGTCTACCAGGAGTTCAGCGACACGGCGGAAATCTCCGAGCTGGGCCTGGGCGCGCTGGACTACTCCTCCTTCGCGTCGCCCAACGTGATGAAGACGCTGCTGGTGGAGCCCCTGAGCTCCGCGCCGGGAGATGACGGCCGCGTGCTGGACAGCGATGGCGACGGCGTCCCGGACGCGTTGGACAACAGCTTCACGCTCAAGACGAACCCCTTCACCATCGACAGTGACGGGGACTGCCTGAGCGACGGCTTCGAGTACCGGCGCCAGGACCAGGGCTTCAAGCCGGGCAACGACCTGGACGCGCGCGGCTGCAACCCGCAGTCCCCGCTGACGCCCGGCTGCATCTGCCGGGACACGGACGGTGACGGGCTGTCGCAGTTCGCCGAGGACTACCTCAAGACGCGCCAGGGCATCGTGGACAGCGACGGCGACGGCATGCCGGACGGGCTGGAGGCGAAGTACGGCCTCAACCCGCTCCAGTCGAGCGTGTCCGGCCTGGACACGGACGGCGACGGCATCCCGGACGACGAGGAGTTGAAGGCCGGCAGCGACCCCACCCGGCGCGACCGGCCCTTCCACGACAAGTACGGCATCCAGTACGAGGTGAAGAAGGTCCCGGGCGGCACCGACACGGACGGCGTCTGCTACGACTTCACCGTGTCCAACCTCCAACTGGTGACGCCGCCGGACCGCTCCGGCGTGAAGCAGGGCTACAACCTGTTCAAGGTGTGGTTCGCGGAGGCGCCGGAGAGCGGCGTGGCCACGGACTACGGCGTCTGGCGCACCGCGTGCGCGTGGGCCCAGTACGCGCCGCCCAGCGTGCGCGTGCCGCTGGCGCCGGACCTGGCCATGGAGGACGGTGACTTCCGCCGTCCTGACCAATTGGTGGATCCCTGGAGGACCCAGGGCAGTTGCGTCGGCGTGTCGCCGTCGCAGGGAGGGGCCTCGCCGTGAGCCGCGCGGGACGTTGGTGGGCGCTCTGCCTGGTGGGGTTCGCCGTGGTGGTGGCCTGTACGGACTCGTACCTCTATGACCCGCGCCGCGACACGGACGTGCCCGCGGACCGGGCCGTGGCGCTGGACGGGCGCTTCTGCACGCTGGGCGCCAACGAGGTCATCCGGCCCATCAAGATCATCGTCGCCATGGACGCCAGCCAGTCCATGCGCGTGAGCGACCCGGACGGCGTGCGCGCCACGGCGCTGGTGGACCTCATCGAGAACCTCCCGCAGGACGAAGAGGTCTCCATCGCGGTGATGCTCTTCGCGGGCAGCACCACGGCGTTCCTCACGCAGAACCCGGGGCCGCCGCTGGAGGACGGGTTCGTGCAGGTGTCGCGGCTGGACGCCACCGCGAAGGCCATCCTCACGGAGAAGCTGCTGACCTTCCGCAACACGGACACGTCACCGAACCGGGACTCGACGGACTTCGTCAAGCCGCTGTCGGACATCTACTCGCTCATCAACACGGACATCGCGCGGGCGCGGCAGCAGCCCAGCGGGAGCGACGCGCTGGCGCAGGCGCGCTACTCGGTCATCTTCCTGTCGGACGGCAAGCCCACCAACAACCAGGACGACGAGCTCATCCGCGGCGACGCGGTGGTGCGCATCCGCCAGCTGCGCGACCTGGTGGAGGACGTGCGCTTCAACACCGTGCACGTCTTCAACCCCATCCAGCCCGTGCCGTCCGTGTGCGACCTGGTGGCGGAGGACGGCGGCTTCGGCGACGGCGGCTGCCCGCTGCTCATCATCAACCAGAACGCGGACCGTCTGGAGAAGATGGCCACGCTGGGCGGCGGCAACTTCCGCGACTTCCGCAACAACGAGCCCATCAACTTCCTCAACTTCCAGTTCGGCCAGGTGCGCCGCGCCTTCATCGTGAAGGACTTCGTGGCCTCCAACTTCTCCGCGCCCCCGGGCAGCCCGCTGGATGAGGCGGACACGGACGGCGACGGCCTCTCCGACGCGCGCGAGTACGAGCTGGGCACCAACCCCAACCTGCGCGACACGGACGGCGACGGCTTCAGCGACGGCGTGGAGGTGTACTTCCGCGACCGCGGCGTGCAGTTCGACCCCACGCAGGTCGCGCAGCCGGACGGCGGCGGTCTGGACAAGGGCTGCCCGCCCGCGCTGCGCGGCGTGGACACGGACTGCGACGGCCTCCTGGACTGCGACGAGCAGTTCATCGGAACCAACGCCACCCTCCAGGACAGCGACGGCGACGGCGTGCCGGACGGCATGGAGTGGCGCGGCGGCACGCAGGGCTCCAGCAAGGACCTGGACGAGGACCCGGACACGGACGGCCTCACCAACCGCAGCGAGCTGCGCATGCACATGCGCCCCTTGCAGGTGGACACCGCGAACCTGGCCTCGGACGCGTACCGCTACAGCATGGAGGCGGACGGCCCGGTGGATGACCAGGGCCGCCAGTGCTACCGCTTCCGCGTGGACAACGTGTTGCTGGCGCCCACCATCGCGATGATCGCCGACGGGGGTGTGGACGGCGGCGTGGACGCAGGCACCGTGCAGCGCGGCGCGGGCTACAACGACATCTACCTCTCCGTGGCCATGCTGCCCGCGGACGACCCCACCGCGCGCACGCTGGTGCGCACCTTCCGCGTGGACTCCGTGCGCTACCCGGTGGGCGGCATCAAGTCTCCTCCGGATGGCGTCATCCGCGTGAACCCCGAGGACTTCGTGGACGGCTGCCCCGGCGTCGCCCCGACCCTCTCGCCCGTCCCCTGACTTCTTTTTTCGCCTCCCGGACTTCCCCCATGCGCCTTCGCACCCGACTGCTCCCGCTCGCGCTCCTCCTGCTGGCCGCCTGTTCCTCCGGCGGGGAGGACACGCCGGACGCCGGCACGGGCGTGGTGGAGGACCTCTGCAACAACCGCGAGGAGGCGCTGACGAACGCGGACTGCGAGCTGAAGCCCGGCGTGCCCATGGAGCGCTACCTGGCGCTCACGGGCGACGTGAAGGCCGGTGACGAGGACTGGTACCGCGTCAACATCCCCGCCACCGCCAACGCGCGCACGCTGGTGCACGTCACCGGCACGTACCTGGCGTCCAGCACGCCGGTGAACCTGTCCATCTCCGTGCGGGAGAAGGACAAGGACACCTCTCTGGTGACGAAGTCGGACCAGCACGGCGCGGGCGCGCCGAAGCCGGTGGACATCGTGCTGCCGTACGGCACGCCCAGCACGCAGCTCATCATCGTGGTGCGGGACGCGCCCACGAACCCCGCGCGCCCCAACTACGACGCGCGCAACGCCTACCGGCTCACCGTGGAGTTGCTGGAGAACCCGGACACGAACGAGCCCAACGACGTCACGCCCACGCCCATCGCGCTGGCGGCGCAGGGCGCCGTGCAGGTGGGCACCGCGCAGGGCTACCTGGCCACGGACAACGACGTGGACCGCTTCAGCTTCCCGCTGACGGCGGGGAAGATCGCCTACGTGCGCATCACCGCGCCGGACCAGGGCTTCGCGCCCAACTACCGCCTGTCCTACGAGCTCTTGCGCCCCAACGGCACCGACAAGGAGTCGGAGGGCAACGTGCTGCCCAAGGTGCACCCGGGCGTGATGGCCACCGCGCGCAAGGTGAAGCTGGCGGGCACCTGGACCCTGGTGGTGAAGGGGTACAAGGGCAACAACGATCCCGTGCCCGCGGGCGACCTGCGCCAGCCGTATGAAGTCGAGGTGCGCGTGGTGGACGAGGAGGACCCGCGCGACCAGTCCGGGGACAACGACGCCTACGCGCGCGCGTACTCGAACAACCTGGGCACGCCGGGCGCGTCCACGACCTTCGAGGGCCGGCTGGGCTACGTGGGCGACCGCGACTGGTTCGCGGTGAAGCTGTCCAGCCTGACGAAGCCCAGCGTGCTGCGCTACCGGCTGACGGAGCGGCCCACCACCACGCGCTTCGACCCGCTGCCCCTGCCGCTGGGCCAGTTGGCGGACCGGCAGGTGCTGGTGTTCAGCACCGTCAGCACGACTGTCACCGCGGAGCAGCGCGCCACCTGCTCCAACAACCCGGCCGTGTGCCCGCGCGACACGCGCGAGCACCCCGACGCGCCGGGGCTGGTGCAGACCTACTGCAACAACGCGGAGGCCGTGCTGTGCATCCAGTCCGTGCGCGAGGAGTCCGACCCGGCGCGCTTCCCCGGCCTGAGCAACTTCCAGGGCGCGCTGCCGGTGCCCTCGCACGGCGCGGAGGTGACGTACCACTTCGTGGTGCAGGACGACGGCAACAACTGGGCGGATGACCGTGACTACCGGCTGGAGGTGTCCTGGGCGGCGGAGGACACGGAAGAAGAGAACGCCTACAGCGGAGGCGTGGAGCAGCCGCGCTCCAAGACGCTCGGCGGCGTGGGCACGGGCAACCTGCCGGTGGGCAACGCCACCTTCGAGGCGAAGGGCCAGCTGACGCACGGCCACGGCCGGCTGCGGAACAACGACCGCGCCACGGGCCTGGGCGTGCGCGGCCCCACGGACTACGACGCGGTGCCCTCCGACACGGACACCTTCGAGTACCAGCTCCCCGCGCTGAGCGCGCCCGAGGACGCGGCGTGGCTGGTGCAGTGGGACGTGGACAACCTGCCGGATGGCGGCACGCCGCACGGACTGGCGCTGGATTTGACCTTCTGCGACGGCACCGCCACGGACGGCGGCGCCGGCACGTGCACGCCGGTGACGACCACCAGCACGGGCGGCGCGCTGACGCTGGCCTACAACCCGACGGCGATGCGCGCGTGGCACACCTCCGCGAGCGCGCCGCTCAGCAGCTACCAGGCGCTGTACCAGCTGGAGAAGACGGCCACCACGACGCGCGTCACGGTGGCGCCCTACACGTGCTCCTGCCTGGAGCGGCGCTTCATCCAGGGCGGCACGCTCAAGGTGGCGGTGAGCGCCACCGAGCGCACGGACTACACCCCCGTGGGCTACACGCTGCGCACCGGCTACGGCGACTACCCGCGCAGCTACACGGCGGCGGATGGTGGCTCGCCCACGTCGTGCCCGGCGCCCACGCAGGACGGTGGCGCGTGGGTGGGCGGTTGCCAGTTCACCCGGTAGCAGCGCCGGGCGGGCGGCGGGGCTTCACGCCTCCGCCGCCTTCGCCGGGACTACGGCTTCGGCGCCGCGACGCCCTTGCCCTTGAGCGTCAGCTCACGCGTCTCGCCGTTGGCGGCGTTGGACTTGAGGGTGAGCTTGCCGGTGAACTCCTGCGCGGCGTTGGGCTTGAAGGCGACCTCGATGAAGGTGCGCTTGTAGGTCTCCAGCTTCAGGGGCCCGTTCTCCGGCCAGTCCTCCGGCTTCTTCATGGTGAAGACGCTGGGGCCGGAGATGGAGGCCTCGGTGAGCTCCAGCGTCTGGATGCCGCGGTTCTCGATGTAGAGCGTGTTGAAGGTCGTCGCCCCCACGTAGGTCCCCGCGGAGAACTCCGTGTCGAAGCTCAGCTCCGTACGGTCGATGAGCAGCTGCGGCGTGTTCGGCAGGTCCTCGGACTCGTCTCCGCAGCCCGCCAGGGCGATGATGGTGAGAGGCAGCCACAGGTTGCGCATGCGCATGGACATCCACTCCTCGCTGAGGTTCAGAAGAATGTCTGGTGTTGTAACACGGAATGTCTCGCGACTGGCGTTCGCTGTGTTGGGATTGATGCTCGTCGCATGCGGCGGCTCGCGGGATGACTTCATCGGCGCGCGCGTGCTGGATGTCTGCAAGGCGTCCTGGCCCGTGTGCAGTGAGTACGCGGGCTGCATCCTCGGGCCGGAGAGCTACTCCGAAGGCCGCTTCCCCGGCCGCGGGCAGGTGCTGGTGCGCGTGCCGGAGGCTTCCACCATCAAGGTGAGTTTCTACCTGGAGGAGGTGACGGCGGCGGGCGAGGAGACGGCCATTACCGTGCACGAGGAGGGCTGCCGCGCACGGCAGCGCAAGGCGTCCACGGGCCGCGCGGCGTTGGACCAGATGGAGAAGTTCGGCGTCTTCACCCAGCAGGCGGACGTCACCGGCGTGGGTGACCACCTGGTGGAGTTCGACTCCGACATGCAGGCTCGCTACGTGGTGAAGGTGGACGTGACGCCGCTGCGCCTCCAGTAGCGCGTCAGCGGCGCGCGGCTTCAGCCCTTGAGCGTGCGCACCAGGTGGTCCGCCACGCGGAAGCTGTTGGCGGCGATGGTGAGCGTGGAGGGCACGCTGCCACCGGTGGGCATGAAGCTGCCGTCCACGACATAGAGGTTCGGCACTTCGTGCGCGCGGCAGTGCTTGTCCAGCACGGAGGCCGCCGCGTCGTTGCCGAAGCGGCAGGTGCCGTGCTGGAGGATGGTCGTCTCACCCTGCGTGCCCACGCGCTCCACGTTGTCCGGGTCCAGGCGCATCAACACCTCCTCGCCTCGCTCCACGAGGAAGCGCGTGGCGGCGAAGTCCGCCGGGTGCCGATCCAGGGTGATGGCGGCCACGGGGATGCCGTACTTGTCCTTCACCTCGGGCTCCACGGTGACGGAGGTACCGGGCGTGGGGAGGAACTCCGCGTAGACCTCGAACTCGAGGATGCGCGAGTCGCGGTACGCGCGCATGCGGTCCTTCAACTCCTTGCCGAACACGCCGGACTTGCCGCTGCCCGCCAGGCCCACCGCCGCGTAGATGGGGTTGGGGTGCGCCCACATGAAGCCCAGCGTGCCGCCCTTGCGGAAGCCGTGGCGCGCGTCCGGCATCACGTAGAAGTCCTGGAGGCTGCGGTTGACGAAGGGCGCCGGGTCCGTGAGCCACGGCCGCGCGGTCTTCTGCTTCGACACGCGGAAGTGCGCCCGCGAGCCGCCGAAGGAGCTGAAGAGGAGGTTCTTGCCCACGAGCCCGCTGCCGTTGGCGAGCCCGTTGGGGAAGCGGCTGGAGGTGGAGTTGAGCAAGAGGCGCGCGCTCTCCACTGCGGTGGCGGAGGCGATGATGATCTTCGCGGGCTGCTCCTGCGCGACGCCGTCCTTGTCCAGGTACACCACGCTCTTCGCACGGCCCTGCTTATCCACTTCGATGGAGCGCGCCATGCTGCCCGGGCGCACCTCCACGTTGCCGGTGGCGATGGCGTTGGGGATGAGGCTCGCGAGCGTGCTGCTCTTGGCGCCCGTCTCGCAGCCGTAGCTGCCGCACAGCGCGCAGTACGCGCAAGGCGAACGGCCCTTGTAGGCCTTGCTGATGATGCCGCGCGCGGTGGGCAGGGCGTGCCAGCCCATGGCCGCGCACACCTTGTCGATTTCGGACGCCACCGGGTGCACGTCCAGGGGCGGTAGCGGGTAGGGACCGCTGCGGGGCTCGGCGAAGGGGTGGGGGATGGCCTGGCCGGACACGCCCAGCTCGGCTTCCGCCTTGTCGTAGAAGGGGGCCAGCTCCTCATAGGAGATGGGCCAGTCCGCCACGGTGGTGCCGGGCACCGCGCCCAGCGTGGAGCGCAGGCGGAAGTCCACCGGCTTGAGGCGGTAGAAGAAGCCGCTCATGTGCACGGTGCCGCCGCCCACGCAGTTGGCGGTCCACGCGGCGTTGCTGCGCTCGTAGCGGCCCTTGGCCCCCTGGCGCACCAGGTGCGGCTCCTCCCACGGCAGCGGCATGAAGAAGTTGCGGCGGCTGTTGAGGATCTCGTCGTGGACGAAGTCCTTGGGCTGGTAGTGGCGGCCCTTCTCCAGCACCACGACCTTGAAGCCCGCGCGCCCCAGCTCCAGCGCGAGCGGCGCTCCGCCCGCGCCGCTGCCCACGATGCACACGTCCACGGAAGGCAGGCTCACGGGTGGTGACCTCCGCACTCGCGCAGGCACTTGGGCCCGTCGTAGCCCTCCGGGGGCGCCATGGCGAGCGTGCCCACGGTGTCGAAGCCCATCAGCCGCCAGCCCACGCGGCCCTTGTTTCCGCCGTAGGACGGGTCGCCCAGGAAGCCCTCCAGGCTGAGCGTCATCAACAGCTCGAAGAAGTGGGCCTCGCCGCTGCCGGCCGGGCTGTCCTTGAAGATGGCGAGCAGCTCGTCCTGCTGGGCGGGCGTGGCCTGCGCGAAGCCCTTCTGGAACATGCGCTGCGCGCGGCGCTCCAGCGCGGACAGGCCCTGGAGGAAGTCGCGGTGCATGGACTCCAGGCCTTGCGTCTCCAGGATGCGGTCGATGTAGAGCGCGACGTCCGCGTCCTGGGCGCCGGGGTCCTCGTCGCGGGGGAGGAGCCGCTCCACGGCCGCTGCGACGACGGCGTACTCGAAGGCGGAGAAGGTGCGCAGGGCCTGGCCGGCGGAGGTGGTGCCGGTGGGCTCCGCGGGCTTCTTCTCTTCCGCCTCCTTCGAACGTTTACACGCAATGCCGCCCAGCAGCACCACGCCGCCGCCGAAGAAGGTGAGCCGTTGGATGAAGGTGCGCCGGGACAGCTTCGAGGGGAGCGAACGCGCGCGAGCCATGGCGCGCGAGCCTATCCCAGGTGCGTGTGTTTCACGGCACCTGAGAAGGGGCCGGGGTCGGTTGGCCGCCCACCGCGTGCGTGACGTGGGTCCGCACCGCGAGGCGTGACGGACAACGCGCGCGGCTGACATAGGATGGCGCGCTCAACCAGGCCGACTGAACCAAGGAGAAGGACCGCATGAAACGGCACGCGTGGCTACTGGGAGCGGCGCTCGCGCTGGGATGTGGCGGCGGCAAGCCGGCCAACCCGGACGCGGGCTCGAAGCCGCAGGATGATGGCGGAACAACGGAAACGCCCTTCGTGCGGCTGACGGTGGACACGGAGCCGAGCGAGCAGCTCGCCATCTCCAACATCGCGATGGCGGTGGGCCCGGACGACCGCATCGGCATCGCGTACTACGTGAAGCTGAACGACAAGGACTCCGCGCTTCGCTACCGCGAGGTGAAGGACGGCCAGGTGCAGGCACAGGCGGAGACCATCGCCACCGTGCAGCGCGTGTACGGCGTGTCGCTGGCGTTCAGCCCGTCCGGACAGCCCGCGGTGAGCTACCTGGGCGGTGGAAGCGATGACTCCATCTTCTGGTTCCAGAGCGACCTGGCGGTGTCCTACCGCAACGCGAATGGCACCTGGACCGAGCGCATCGCCGTCACCCATGGTGACGAGGCCGTGTCGGGCAACCCGGTGAGCGACACGGGCTACCTGGTGGGGCTCAATCCCTCCATCGTCTTCAGCGGCAGCCAGGCCCTGGTCGTCTACCGCGACGGACACAACGGACAGTTCCCGCAGCAGGACTGGGCGGGCAGCGACGTGGAGCTGGCCAGCGGCGGGCCCACGGCGTGGCAGCACCGGGTGGTGGCGTCGGGCGGCGACCAGAAGGGCGCGTACGGCGGGCACCTGCAGATGTTGATGGCGGGTGATCAGCCGGCGCTGGTGTTCGACCAGGCCTTTGGGGCCGCGGACGCGCCGGGGCAGAACGTGTACTTCCAGCGCCGCAACACGGACGGCACCACGTGGACGCCGCCGGTGCAGGTGCAGGCGGTGGGCAACACGATGCTGGGCGCGTCCATGGCGTATGACTCAACCATCGGCTTCGGCATCGCGGCGGTGGACCGCTCCAGCAGCCGGCTCACGCTCATCACCTGCGCGGGCACGACGGGGACGAAGTGCGCGGCGGCGGGGGACTGGACGACGCCGGATCCGGTGTACCAGACGGGCTCCGGCGGCTGGTACCCGTCGCTGGCGTTCGACCCGAAGACGCACGACCCGTCCATCGCGTTCCACATCTGCTCGCTGGAGTCCGGGCGCAACGAGGGCAGTTGCTCGCCGGCTGACGACGCGCTGATCATCGCCACGCGCGTGGAGGACCAGTGGCGCGAGGTGACGGTGGACACGGCGGGTGGCTGGTCGCCGAAGCTGGCGTTCCTGTCCTCCGGCCAGCGCGTGGTGCTCTACCGCGCGGGCGGCACGCAGGCCCTGACGCTGGCGGTGGAGCGGTGAGCCTCGCGGGACGCGCCGTGGCGGCGCTGGGGCTCGCGGCCGTGCTGAGCGGCGCGGGTGTCATCGCGTGCCGCGGAGACAACGAGCTGTCCGGCAGCGTGTCGGAGCTGTTCCCCGTCACCGACGTGTCGAGGGTGGAGATCCGCCGCAATCCGGAGGCGCTCCAGGTGAGCTATTTCCGCAACAACGGCCTGGACGTGGACCTGGTCGCGCGGCTCACCGTGGACACGGAAGGCGTGGACATGAAGCCGGGCACGAAGGTGAACCTCGGCGGCACCACGCCCTCTGGCCGCGACCGCGCGTCGGTGGTGCATGTGGCCGCGGGCGAACCGGCGCGCGTCTTCACCCAGGTGGAGCGCGGCGACCTGGTGCTGGACGAAGGCGGCAACGTGGGCGAGGCCACGCGCGGAGACTTCTCCCTGTCGTTCAAGAAGGGCGACGGCTACGGCGCGGGGCGCAGCATGGAGGGCACGTTCAACTCCCTGGCGCTCGACGCGGGCTTCGGCCCGGACCTGGGCGACGTGGTGGGCGACGAGCCCGCGCCCTGAATCACTCCGGGGCTTCCGGTGACGCGAACCGGAAGCCCTGGGTCTTCTGTTACGGCGTGCAGGTGTCGAGCGTGGCCATGCCCTGGGAGAGCTGTCCCTGGTGCGTGGCGAACCGCGCGAGCGCGGGCGCGCCACCATCCAGGAAGAGCTGGCGCGCGGCGTCCACCGCGTCCCGTGCGTGCACCGTCACGGTGGAGCCGATGGCGTCCGTCACCTTCACCGCGCCGTCCGCCTGGCCCTGCGCGCGGATGAGCAGGGCGCCCGCCTCGTCGCGCGCGACCATGCCGTCCTCCAGCGGCTCGAAGTAGCGCACCACGGGCTCCTGGCCCTCGCGCTGCAACTCCAGACGCATGACGCCGGACTCCACGTCGCGGGACATCTTCAGCGTGTCGGTGGGGCCCAGCTTCACGATGCGCGTGTTGGAGTCTTCTCCCTCCACGCTGCTCACCGGGTTGCTGCCGGTCCAGAACTCGATGCTGTTGACGACGAGCGCGTCGACCAGCGTGCCGATTTCATAGACGGGCACCACGACGAAGATGAGGAACACCAGCCACTGGACGAACTTGTTGCCGGAGATGCCCTTGTTGAACTGCCAGATCTTCGTCGTGAGCTTGAACGAGCCGAAGCAGCCCGTCGCACTCATCATCAAGACACCCGCGCACAGCACACCGAGCCAGCGGGACGGACGCAACTTCATGAAGCCCTCCTGGGGGATGGGGGACCGCGTGAAAGCGACCGCACCATGCCACGAAGGCGTCAGTCCGGCTCGCTCTGAACGAGCCCGTATTTGTGCAGCAGCGAATAGAGGTGCTTGCGGTCCAGTTCCGCCTCGCGGGCGGCGCGGGCGATGTTGCCTCGGGCGCGGCCCAACAGGCGCGTGAGGTACTCGCGCTCGAAGGCGCGGACGAGCTCGTCCTTGCACACCTTGAACGGCCCGGTGAACTCCACCGGCAGGAAGTCCCCGGCGGGCGTGGGCACGTCGCGGGTGAACTCGCGCAGGAGGTTGTCCCCGGTGAGGCCCGGGATGTCCACCATGTGCCGGGCGCGCTCCAGGGCGTTGCGCAGCTCGCGCACGTTGCCCGGCCAGGTGTGCCCCAGGAACTGCTCTTGAATCTTCTCCGGCAGCCGGGGCCACAGGCCTTCGCCGGCGAAGGCCTCCACGAGCAGCGGGATGTCCTCCTTGCGGTCGCGCAGGGGTGGCAGGCTGAAGGTGAAGACAGACAGGCGGAAGTAGAGGTCCTCGCGGAAGCGGCCCGCCTGCGTCTCCGCCCACAGGTCCTTCTTGCTGGCCACGACGATGCGCGCGTCGAAGGAGATGGGGGTCGAGGAGCCCAGGCGGCGGAACTCGCGGTCCTCGATGGCGCGCAGCAGCTTGGGCTGCAGGTCCAGGGCGAGGTCGTCGATTTCGTCCAGGAAGAGGGTGCCGCCGTGGGCGCGCTCCAGGCACCCGATGCGCTGGCCCACCGCGCCGGTGAAGGCGCCCTTCTCGTGGCCGAACAGCTCGGACTCGATGAGCGAGTCGGACACGCTGGCGCAGTCGAACACGACGAGCGGCCCGGCCGCGCGGGGGCTCAACTTGTGGATGGCCTTGGCGCCCGCGCCCTTGCCGGAGCCTGTCTCGCCCACGAGCAGCACGGTGGAGTCCGTGGGGGCGATGCGCTGGAGCAGCGCGAAAATCTGGCGCATGGGCACGCTGCGGCCCACGAGGTCGCCCAGCCGGTCCTCGACGGTGGGCTCCACCTGCACGGGCGTCATCTGCGGGCTGAAGCGCAGGCGCACGTCGCCCACTTCCAGCAGGGCACCGGGGCGCAGGTAGGCCTCACGCACCTGGGCGCCATCCAGGAAGGTGCCGTTGGTGGAGCCCAGGTCCTGCACGAGGAAGCGGTCACCCTGACGGCGCACCACCAGGTGGTTGCGGCTCACCGTGGGGTGGTCGATGACGACGTCGTTGTCGGTGGACTTGCCGACGCGCAGGTCCTCCGTGGCGAGCGGGTACACGGTGCCCGCGCGCTCGGTGTCCAGCAGCACCAGGTGGAAGCGCTGGGCGGACAGTCGCTCCGCCTGCGCACGGGCGACGACGACGGTGTGCGCGGGGATGGGGGCGGGAGGGACGGTGGACATGAGCGGGCGGGATTCTAGACGGCTTCCGGCCCGCGCGGGCTGTCTGTCGGTGCAGGCCGTGCCCGGCAGGTGGGTAGCCGGGCACGGCGCGTCAAAAGCGTGCGTGCCAGTTTGTTTTCTCGCGGTGCGAGACGCCCGCGACGTCCGCGGGTTGGGATACTTCAGGATGAAAGCATCGCGGTGACCCAGGTGGGCGCCAAGACAACGGCCGCCCTCCCCATGATGGGAAGGACGGCCGTGTCAGGACTTCGGTGCGGATGCGGCGTCAGTCGCCTTCGTAGATACCGATGAGGCCCGGGGTGACGACGCCGGTCTTCGCGTTCTTGGTGCCCTCGAAGGAGACGAGGACGCGGCGCTTGCCGGCGGAGCGGTCGAACTGGATGTCGGACACGCTGCTGACGGAGGTGAGCACGTTGCCGAAGACGTCACCGCTGTACTTCACCGTGCCGCCGCCCTTCAGACGCGTGATGCCGCCCCACCAGTTGGCGCCCACCCAGAGGCTGCCATCCCACGGGTCCGTCGCCACGGAAGAGGTCGGGGCCATCGCGGGGTTGCTGCCGCTGGCGGGCGCGTAGTTGACCAGGTCCTGCATCACCTTGGTCTCCACGGCTCCGTCGGCGCTCAGGCGGGCGAGGCCGAAGTAGAAGGAGCTCACCCACACGCCGCCGTTGGACGCCGGAGCCATGCCGGAGACGTTGTCGTCCACGCGCTGCGCAGCGGTGGGGTAGTTCGGCACGGCGTCAGGCCAGATGTCGAAGCGGTTCCATTCGTAGCCCGCGTCTTCCGTCTCGCTCTGGGCCGACCAGTAGTCGTCCCCGTTGGTGCCGTAGCGGAAGCGTGTGGAGCGGATCTGCCCACCGAAGAAGACGTCGTGGTTCTCCGTGATGGAGACGCCGTAGTAGCGGTCCGACAGCAGCTCGCCCTTGGAGCCGGAGATGGCGGGGTGCACGTGCTCATAGAGTCCCGCGCACTCGAACTCCCATTTGAAGCCTTCGGTGTTCCAGGGGCGCGGATCCCAGCAGTACGACGGGACGATGCCGTTGAACTTCGCGTCGCCCATGGCGAAGCCGTGGTTGCCGCCGAACCAGACGACCTCCTTCACCGGGTCGTAGGCGATGCGGTAGACGGTGCAGAGCTTCTCGCGTCCGCGCAGCTCCGCGCCCACCTTCTTGGGGCCGGTGTGGATGTCGTAGTGCACGACATCAATCGTGCCGTCCGCCTTGAGCATCACCTTGTCCGCGTCACCGCTCTTGTAGACGCTGGCGTCCGGCTCGCGGTGCGCGTTCTCCGCCTGGTCCCATTCGTCCTCGCAGGTGGGCATGCCCGCCTTGGGCGGCTTGCCGGCGTAGCCGACGAACACCGTTCCGTCAGGGCCACCCGCCACGGAGATGACCTTGAGGTACGGCACTCCCGGCGGAGGACCACCCACTCCGTCACGCATGCGGCCGAAGGGATGGAGCCCGTCGGACATCGTGAAGCGCTGGATGGAATTGGAGCCCTTCTTGATGAGGAACAGACCCTCCTCGCCGCCCGCGACCCAGACGTTGCCGCCCTGGTCCGCGGAGATGCCGTAGACGTAGCGCGGCGCGCCCTGCTCCTGGTTGTAGAACGTCCATCCCGGCGCTGAGGGCAGGGGATAGGTCTGCACCTGCTCCGTCGTGCCCGCGTCGGTGCCGGTGCCAGCGTCAGTGCCCGTTCCGGCATCCGTGCCCGTGCCTGCATCGGTGCCCGCATCCGTCCCGGTGCCCGCGTCGGTTCCGGCATCCGCGCTCGTGCCGGCATCCGTGCCCGCGTCCGTCCCGGTGCCCGCATCCGGCAGCCGCGGATCCTCCACGGGCGTCACCGGCACCACCGGGTCATCCACCTGTCGCGTGTCGCCGTCGTCCCCGCCGCAGCCCGTCCACCCCAGCGCTCCCACCAGGAGGAGCGCTCCCGTCCACCGCCACCCGTGCCTCATATGCCGACCACCTCACACTGGGCCGGGAGAAGGTCCCCCGGCACGAAGCCATTGTTCGTGGCCATCAAGGCAAGGAGGGTGCCAGCCCCGGAGGGCCGGCCACCGTTGGGCCGTCGCCGGTGGGCGTCCGTTGCTCGACAGGGCGTGGGCAACCGTTTGCCCATTGTGTGAACGCCGGGGTCCCGGAGCGGCCCCCAACCGTGCTAGGGCCTGGGCAATGGCAGGCAACGACGCACGCGGCCGCACCCCGCTGTCCCTCGTGGGACAGGAGCCGGACCTCGTCTTCTACACACGGCAGGCCGCCGAACACGGCGGGCCCGTGCTCGTGCTGGGCGCCGCCAACGGCCGGGTGCCCTGGTCGCTCGCGGGCCACGGCTTCTCCACCGTCGGCGTGGACCCCTCCGAGGCGATGATCCGCTCCGCCGAGGAGCGCCGCGCCTCCGAATCGCCGGACGTCTCCGAGCGCACGCGCCTCATCGCCGCCGACCCCCGCGCGCTGCGGCTGCCGGAGCAGTTCCCCCTGGTGCTCGCCCCTCAGCACGCGCTGGGCCTGATGTCCGGCCGCGATGACCTGGAGGCGTTCCTCGCCACCGTGCGCCACCACCTGGCCCCCGGCGGCACCTTCATCTACGACGTGCTCAACGCCCCGCGCGAACCCGTGCTGCCTCGCGACGACGACGAGCCCGGCGCCGCCGTGGAGCCTCGCCGCCCCCTCTTCGCGCTGCACCTGCGCGAGCGGCGTCCGGCCGGCGGACAGAGCCCCATCCGCCGCCTCAAGCTGAAGCACTTCCTGCCGGAGGAACTGGAGACCGCCCTCACCGCCAGCGGCCTCACCCTTCGCGAGCGCTTCGGCCGCTTCGACGGCAAGCCCTTCGACCTGGAGGACCTGCGCCAGATTGGCGTCGCCGGGACCTGAGCGGCGTTCACCGCTCGAAGCGGTAGCCCAGTCCTCGCACGGTGAGGAAGTGCCGGGGCGCTTCCGGATCCGACTCGAACTTCAGCCGCAGCTGGCGCATGAAGTTGTCCACCGTGCGCGCGCTGCCCTCGTAGTGGTAGCCCCACGCGCCGGACAGCAGCTCCTCGCGGGTGAAGGTGCGGCCCGGGTGCGCCAGGAAGTGCGCCAGCAGCTTGAACTCCTGCGCCGTCAGCTCCACCTGCTGTCCATCGCGCGCCACCGTGCGCTGGGACAGGTCCACCCTCACGTCCCCGAACGTCACCGGCGGCGGCGTGATGCCCGTGGCCCCGAACCGGCGGCGCAGCACCGCCTTGATGCGCGCGAGCAGCTCCTGGAGCCCGAAGGGCTTCACCACGTAGTCGTCCGCACCCAGGTTGAGGCCCAATATCTTGTCCGACTCCTGGCCCCGCGCGGACAGCACCACCACCGGCGTGTCACGGCCGCGCTGGCGCAGCTCGCGGATGACTTCGTAGCCGTTCAGCTCCGGCAGCATCAGGTCCAGCACCAGCAGGTCCGGCGCCTCGTCCAGCGCCTTGGCCAGACCCGTGCGGCCGTCCTGGGCCTGGAGCACTTCGTAGCCCTCGAAGCGCAGGTTCATGGACACGCCGGTGAGGATGGACAGGTCGTCCTCCACCACCAGGATGCGCTGGGGCTTCTCCTCTTGAGGGACGGACGTGCTCATGCGCGGCTCACCGGGAGCTGGAGGGTGAAGCAGCTGCCCTGGCCGGGCTCACTCTTCACGGTGATGCGGCCGCCGTGCGCGTCCACGATGCGCTTGCTGATGGCGAGCCCCAGGCCGCTGCCCTCCGTCTTGCGCGTGAGCAGATTGTCCACCCGGTAGAAGCGCTCGAAGATGCGCTTGCGGTCCTTCTTGGCGATGCCCACTCCGTTGTCCTCCACCGACAGGTTCACGTGTCCGCCGTCTCTCTGTGCCCGGAGGGCGATTCTGCGGTGGGTGGGCCCACTGTACTTGTAGGCATTCTGCAACAGGTTGAGCAGCGCGCCCGCCACGGCGACCCGGTCCACGTCGACATGGGGGAGCCCGTCGTCCACCTTCACGGTGAACTCCATGCCGTCGCCGTGGCGCTGCGTGCGGAAGGCCACCACCGCCGCGTCCACCACGTCCGTCACCGGCAGGGACTCGCGCTGGTACACCTTGCGGCCGCTCTCGATGCGCGCCCAGTCCAGCACCCGCTCGATGAGGTCCGACAGGCGCTCGGTCTCCTTCGTGAGCAGGTCCAGCACCTCCTGCTGCTGCGCCGGGTCCTTCAGCCGGCCCAGGGCCAGCGTCTCGATGAACATCCGGATGGAGGTGAGCGGCGTGCGCAGCTCATGGCTCACCAGCGACACGAAGTCCGTCTTCATGCGCGACAGGCGCGCCTCGCGGTAGAGCACGCGGGCCGTGTAGCCCACGCCGAAGGTGAGCGTCAGGTAGAACAGGCCCAGCAGCACGCCGTACACGGCGCGGTTGCGCGTGGACGCGCTCGCCACCGGATCCTCGCCCATGGGCAGCACCACCAGGCGGAAGTCCTGCAACGGCGCGGACAGCACCCGCTCCGCGAGCACCGGCTGCCCCAGCGCGTTCTGCCGGGCCTGGGCCACCTCCGACATCAGCCGGTTGACGAGCCCGCCCTCGCTGGACGTGTCGCGCGGCACGGGCAGCAGCGTGAAGCGCACGGGCTCCGACGTGGCCCGGCCCTGCGCCTTGTCCGACAGGAGCGAGTCCAACGCCACGCCTGACAGCCGCACGCCCCGCACGGTGGCGCCCTGGCGCTCGGCGGCCACCATCACCGCGCGGCCGCTCGTGGAGAGCGAGAAGACGGTGGGCACGGTGGGCAGCGAAGCGGCTTCCGGCACCAGCGCCGCCAGGGACTCCGCCAGCTGCGGGTCCTTCGTGCGCACCAGACCGTTCTCCACGTGGAAGGTGCCGTCCGGGTCGGACAGCTCCTGGTCATCCGGCAGGAGGAAGGCCAGCCGCTCGCTGCCCACGCGCTCCAAGCGTCCGCTGTTGAGCGCGCGAGGCACCTCCGCGGACAGGTCCGCCAGCGTCCCCCGCCACGCGGCCTCCAGGCGTTTCTCCACCGCGGCGCGCTCGTTGATGATGGCCACGACGCCGAAGCCGGACAGGCCGGCCGACGGCAGCACGACCAGCAGGATGAGCAGCGCGAACGTGCGTCGGAAGCTGAGGATGACGGGCGCGGGACGAGACACGGCCCCCCGTGTCTACACGCGACGGCGGCCGGGTGCTCGCGGCTTTTGGGGGAGGGGGGAGTCTTCCCGACATTGTCCGGAGGCGCACGGCGGGTGGAGAGGGCGTCGACTTCGGGGGGCGGGTGAGCGAGCATGCGGCCCTCGGGAAGGCGTGTGAGCAGGGCCGGCACGCTCCCGGACAGGCCGTGGGGCATGCGCGCAGGGTGGGGTCGGAGGAGCGCGCGAAAGCCTTCGCGGGAGGGGATGGCATTTCCGATGCGACGGCAGGGATGGGCCGCGCTGTGCGCGGTGACGACGCTGGTGCTGTCGGGTTGCAAGGAGCGTGAGGTCGCGGGCACCTGGAGCAATTCCTCCGGGTCCGTGGCGCTCAGCCGGGACGACTCGCTGCTCTACGTGGTGGACGCGGACAACGGCATCCTCGCCGTGGTGGACACCGCACGCCGGGAGAAGGTGTCCGAGGTGCGGGTGGGTCCACGTCCGGAGCGCGTGGCGGTGGGCCCGGACGACACCGTGTACGTGACGAACCGGGGCGGCAGGAGCGTGTCCGTCATCCGCAAGGGAGACGCGGTGGAGGCCGCGCGCGTTCCGGTGGGCGTGGAGCCCACGGGGATGGCGCTGTCTCCGGATGGCAGCACGCTGTACGTGGTGAACAGCGCCATGCGTGAGTCCGCCGCGCGGGGCAGCCTCACCGCCATCGACACGGGCACGCTCACGGCGCGCTGGGAGCTGCCGCTGGGCGAGGAGCCGCGAGGCATCGCGCTGCTGGAGGACGGCCGCAAGGCGGCGGTGTCGCTGTTCCGGCAGGGCGACGTGATGACGGTGGACCTGTCGGACGCGAACCAGCCCCAGGTGATGCGCGGCGGCACGGACCTGCTCGCGAAGGCGAACCGGCCGTCGCCCTCTGCTGCCCCCTCGGAGTTCGAGCCGCTGCCCATGAATCCCCAGCAGGGCCCGCGCTCCTTCCGGTCGCGCGGCATGGTGGACCTGTTGAGCGCTCCGGATGGCCGGCGCCTCTTCGCGCCAGTGCTGTGGTCTCGCGAGGATCCGCTGGGCGGGCCCGTGGACGGCCGCGGACCCAATCCGGGAGAGTCGATGTACGGCGGCGGGACCCCCTGCGGCGCGTCGGCCGGTGGCGGCGTGGTGGCCGCGGGGCTCATCACCTTCGACGCGGAGGACGAAGCGCCCCGCCCGGTGGTGGACGACCTGGACGAGTGCAAGCCGCCGCCGGAGGAGAAGCCGGACTACCCCACGTCGCTCGTCGCGAGCCCCTTGTTCGACACGCCCCTGCAGGGGCCGGCGGCGGCGGTGGTGGACCCCACGGGCGCGTGGCTGTTCCTGGTGAACCAGGACTCGAACAACGTGGCCATCCTGCCCTCGTGGCGCCGCTCCGGTTCGGACCTGGTGAACGAGACGAGCCCGGTGCGGCAGCTGATTGCCGTGGGGGCGGGCCCCAACGGCATCGCGCTCACGCGGGACGGTCGCAAGGCGTACGTCTACAACGCGTTCGACCACACGGTCAGCACGCTGGGGTCCAGCGGCAACGCGTTAGGGGACATCCGCGAGGAGGGCGAGCGCCTGGTCATCGTGGGCGACACGCTGTCGCCGATGGCGGCGGCGGGCCGGCGGCTGTTCTTCAGCGCGGTGGATGCGCGGATGACCAGCCCGTCCGTGGCGGTGTCCTGCGCGTCGTGCCACCTGGAAGGCCGTGAGGACGGCCACGTGTGGGGCTTCCCGGACGGGCCGCGCCAGACGCCCAGCCTGGCGGGTCGCATGACCACGGCGACGGCGCCCTTCCACTGGAGCGGCGAGTTCTCCGCGCTGGGGGACTTCATGAGCGCCACGGTGAAGGACCGCATGGGCGGCCAGGAGCTGGACGCGGACACGGTGGCGAAGCTGGGAGCGTTCATCGACGCCATCCCCGCGCCGGACAACGCGTTCCATGGCGAGCCGCTGACGGCGTCCCAGACGCGCGGCGCCGCTCTCTTCACGCAGGCGAAGTGCGACACGTGCCACACGGGCGCGGCGCTCACGGACAACCGCAACGTGGACGTGGGCACGTTCGTGCTCTCTGGCGTGCTGAAGGACGCGGCGGCGGTCATCAAGACGGGGCTCAACACGCCGTCGCTGCTGGGCGTGGGCCGCACCGCGCCGTACCTGCATGACGGCAGCGCGCCCACGCTCAAGGCCCGCCTGATGAACGGCCGCGAGACGAACCTGCACGGCACGACGGCGGGGCTGTCCGACGCGGACATGGACGACCTGGTGGCGTACCTGGAGACGCTGTAGCGGGGAGCGAACCGCACCGGCGCGGTCATTCCCTCTGGGGATGACCGCGCAGTGCAGGGTTCTTGCTTGAGCCGTGCCGCGAGGGCATGGAGACCCCCGCTCATGGGTCCCACCTCTCAGTCGGCGGGTTCGCTCCGTCTCAAGATCGCGTCTTCGCCCTGGGGCCTGGTGGCGCTGCTCCTGGTCCACCACTTCGGGCTCTGGGCGTGGACGGCCTGGCGCCGGGACATCCCACCGCTCCTGGTGTTGGATCGCTGGGACTCGCACCACTACAGCACGCTGGTCCTGGAGGGTTACTCATGGCCCCTCTGGGCCTTCCTGCCGCTGTACCCGGGCCTGGTCTGGCTGGTGCGGCAGGGGCTGGGGGGCACGCTGCCGCCCCAGGTCGTCGGCGCGGCCCTGTCCACGGCATGCCTGCTGGGCTTCGTCGCGTGGAACACCCATTGGGCGCGGCAGGGGCCGGAGCGCGAAGGGATGACGGCCCGGACGCCTTGGGGGTGGTTCGTCTTCCTCTACGCTCCCGCCAGCTTCGCGCTCCATTCGCACCACACGGAGGGGCTCTTCCTGCTCCTGTCGTTCGGGGCCCTGGCGTGTGCTTCGCGTGGGCTGCTCCTGCCCTCGGCCGTGCTGGTTTCGCTGTGCATCTTCACGCGCAACCAGGGCTGCTTCGTGGCCATCGCCGCCGCGCTCCTGGCAGCCATGCGCGAACCGTCGTGGCGCGAGCGCTTCGTGCGGTTCGGCTTCATGGGGTGTCTGTCGCTGGTGGCGTTCGGAGGGTTGCTCGTCTTCGAGTGGAGCCGCTCCGGTGATCCCTTCATGTTCCTGAAGGCCCAGCGGGAGTGGAATCACGTGGACTCTGTCTGGGGCGCCGTCCGGGGGCTGTGGTTCGGCAATCCCTGGCACCAGGGATTCAACGGCTGGCTGGTGCTGCGGAACGTCTTCGGGGCCGCGTGGCTGGTGTTCGGGGTGATGTTGTGGCGCCGCGACCGGGCCCTGGGCCTTTATGTCCTGCTGTCACTTCTGGTGATGCTGCCTCAAGGCGACCTGGGAAATGCCTTCCGCTTCGGCGCGGTGCTCTTCCCGGTCATGTTCGTCGCGGGCGACTGGCTGGCCACGCGTCCCAAGGCGTTGCGCTGGACGGTGGCACTGCTGCTCGTGTGGCTCAATCACAAGGCCACTCACGCCTACGCCATCGCGAAGTGGCCTTACTGAGTCCGCCGCGGGCTACTGCGCAGCCGGTGCGGGCGCCACGGGCTTCGGACTCGCGGGCACTGGCGCGACAGGACGCGGGGAGGGGACAGGCGACGGTTTCTGGGCGCCCGTGCCCGGAGGCGCGGAGAGCAGGTCCTTCGAACCCGCGCGCGGCGCGGTGAGGCTGTCCATCGGCTCCAGCGGTTCATCCCGCAGAAGGCTGTCCCCCGCGTCGGCCGGAAGCTCCGAGCCCGCGTCCGCCGTCGTATCCCTCACGCCGTGATTCGACGTCACCGCGAGCCGGGCCACGTCCATCGCGCGGTCGGGGTCATCCCCCAGCCAGGTCACGACCACGACGCACGGCGTGTCGTCATCCCACGCCACCACCTGCGTCATGCCCTGCACGGGGTTACGGCGCGCGGCGGCCTTGCCCAGCGCCGGAATCTCCTCGCCGCCCACGTTCAGCGTGGGCTCGAGCAGCGCGCGCACATCCGCGTTCGCGTAGTTCGGCTGGCAGTCATACGCCACCGACACGGACACGCCCGCCAGCGCCGCTGAACGCAGCGAGCACACGGGCCCGCACGTGGGACACGCGCGCTCCTCCTTCATCGTGAAGCCGTTCAGCGTGAGGTCGCGCAGGTCCGCCGGAAGCAGCTCCTCGCACGAGGGCAGCGTCAGTGTGGACGGCCGTCCCGGAATCCCGATGGCCCCCGCATCCGACGCTCCCGTCGCGTCCGTGCCCGCACCGGGCCTGCTGCACGCGCCCAGGGCGAGCGCCATCAGCAGTGCACCCCGTCCGACCCTCATCCCGTTGGCTCTCCTCACCGACGCCATGCGCGCGGCGCGGATGGTAGACCGTGCCCAGCCCCCGTCATCAGCATTGTGGCGCGGCTGCCGCTTTCCGGACGCGACCGGATGGCGGGGGAGAGGTCGGGCAGGCCGGCCTCGTTCATGGGCGGAGCGTGGGCTAGGCTGCCTGCCTTCCTCCACCATGCGCCTCCCCGGTTTCCTCAGCCTGTCGATAATGGTCCTGGCGCCGGCCATTCCCGCCCGGGCCCAGACGTCCAGTCCGCCTCCCCGGAGCGCGACCCCCGACGAGTCCTGGAGCGAACCCGGCAAGCCCGCTTCCGAAGTCCCACCGGCTCCCGCGAGTCCCCAGGCCGCTCCCGGCGAGGAAGTCCCCTCCCGCGTCCAGCCGCCGCCCGAAGCCGAGGGCTGGGAGTCCTTCCCCGGCGCCTCCAGCCC
>NZ_RAWR01000163.1:0-25164 GCF_003986945.1 Corallococcus sp. AB018
GCCCCAGGGTGCCCTCCAGGTCCAGGGCCGTGTCGTCGACCTCCAGGGGCAGCCCGTCGCCGGCATCGAGGTCTCCGCCTCCGTCCCCCTGCCCGGGGAGACCCTGACGGAGCTGCCCTGTGACGCGGACTCGCCCGAGGTCCCCGTGGTCTCCGAGGACTGCGATTCCCTCCCCGCCCTCCGCTGGGTCCGGGAGCTGGTGGAGGCCCACCGGGGCGCCGCCTTCGTCCTGTCGCGCACCACCTCCGCCCAGGACGGCACCTTCACCCTGGAGGGCCTGCCCCAGGGGACCGTCGACCTCTGGGCCCTGGGTTCACAGGGCGCCGGCCTCCAGGAGGACGTCGTCACCGGCACGCGGGACGTGACGCTGGAGCTCGGGGCCAGCCAACGGCTCACCGGCCGCGTGGTGGACGAGGACGGCGCCCCGCTCGCCCAGGCCCAGGTGACCGTGCTGCACACGGACACCGCGCGCTACTTCGAGACGAAGACCGGCGCGGACGGCCGCTTCTCCCTGGGCCCCCTGCCCGGAGATGTCCCCTACAGCCTCCTCGCCGCCCACCCCGGAAAGCTCACCGAGTGGATGGGGGACGTGGCCCCGGTCGCCCTGCCCGAGGACATCGTGCTGTACGCCCCCCGGCGCATCGTGGGCACCGTGGTGGACGGCGAGCACCCCGTCGCCGGCGCCACCGTCACAGTGGTCGACACTGAGCTCGTCACCACCACCGACGCCCAGGGGCGCTTCACCTTCGACGGCCTCCCCCCCGACGACTACACCCTGGAGGCGGAGCAGGGCGGCCTCCAGGCGCACGAAACGGTGGAGGTCACGGAGGACCAGCGCGAGGTCTCGGTGACGCTGAGCCTGGGCACCATCTTCTTCGTCGAGGCCACCGTGCGCGACACCGCCGGCAACCCCGTGGCCCACGCCGAAGTGAGCGCCGCCAATCCCCGTGAGCGCGACGAGCACTACCTCCCCCACCGCTTCAAGGAGCTTGGCACCACCGGTGAGGACGGCCGCCTGCGCCTGGGCCCCCTCCGGGCCCGCGACTATGTCTTCCAGGTGGTGTCGGACCAGATGCTGGACCTCACCGCGGTCCGCACCGTGGCCGAGGGCGGTCCTCCACTGGACTTCGTGCTCTCCCCCGCCGTCCTCGTGGAGGGCATCGTCACCAATGCCGCGGGCCAGCCGGTGGCGGAGGCCTCCTTGTCGCTGCGTCCACCCGCCCGGAAGCGCCCGGCCGACCCGCCTCCGCCCGTGTACACGCGCTCGCTCATCTTGATGCACCCGTCCCGCGAGGCGCCCTTCACCTTCGACGCCACCTCCAACGAGGAGGGCCACTTCGCCATCAAGGTGGACAAGCCCCTCTCCGGCACCCTCACCGTCGAGGCCGACGGCTACCTGCCGCGCAAGCTCCAGGTCCGCGCCCCCACGTCCGGCCTGAAGCTCACCCTGGACTCGGGCGCCACCGTGCGCGGCACCGTGACGAGCTCGCGCGGCACGCCCGTCAACGAGGTGGACGTCAGCCTGGTGATGCAGGAGCCGGAGCAGGAGCCCTCGACAGGCGCCCGAGAGGCCCCAGAAGAAGACGACGACAAGATCGACATCATCCGCATGACCTTCGCGGGCACCACCGGCGAGGACGGCCGCTTCGACATCAAGGGCATTCCTCCCGGCACCTATGCCGTGTGGATGCGGACCACCACGGGCGGCTACGAGCGCCTCATGCCCGACCGCGTGGTGCTGCGCGGCTCGGAGACCGTGGAGCTGGCGCTGCGCCTGGACCTGGACGGACGCGTGGGCGGCATCGTCGTGGACGCGGAGGGCCGGCCCCTGGCGGACGTCACCGTGGACGCCACCGCGAAGGAGGACGAAGCCAGCAACGGCCGCTCGTACTCTCCCCTCTCCATGAAGACCGGTCCGGACGGCCGCTTCATCCTGGAGCCGATGGCGCGCGACTGGGACTACGAGCTGACGGCGGTGAAACCGGGCTACGCGATGCCCCAGCCGCCCAAGAAGGAGAGCCCCGACGAGGGCCCGGACGACGAGACCTTCGAAGAGACGCATGCAAGGCTCAAACGGTGGATGGATGAGCAGGATGGCCCCAAGGTCATCGCCCGCGCGGGGAACATGGGCGTGCGCATCACCCTGGCCTTCCAGGGCCGCATCACCGGCCGGCTGGCGAGGAAGGACGGCACGCCCATCACCCGCTTCACCGTGAACGAAGAGGCGGTGCGCGACCCGAAGGGCGCCTTCACCGTCTTCGTGGACGAGCCCGGCCCCCAGCACCTCACCTTCGAGGTGCCGGGCCACGCCTTCACCCAGCGCGACGTGGACGTCCCCGAAGGCCGGAGCGTGGACCTGGGCACGGTGCGCGTGGAAGCGGGCCACGTCATCCAGGGCCGCGTGGTGGACGACGCCACCGGCGCCCCGCTGGCCGGAGTGTCCGTCTCCCTGGCGCTGCCGGCGGAAGACGTCCGCAACGCGGAGCACTCCGAATCCTTCGCGGACGTCACTACCGGCCCGGACGGCACGTTCCAGCTGCCCGCCGTGGAATCCCGGCCCTACATGCTCACCGTGCAGGAGGCGGAACACGCGTCGCTCGAACGCATCGTGGGCCCCACCGAGGACACGCTCGAGCTGCGCCTGCCGTCCGCCACCCGCCTGGAGGTCTCGGCGCGGGACGCACAGGGCCGGCCGTCGTCGGTCGTCCTGACGGCCATTTCGAAGGCGGACCCGGAGGAGCAGCTCATCGCCTCGGCGAACACCGGCGTGGCCATGTTCCGCGACCTGGCCCCGGGCGACTACGTGGTGAAGATCGCGGGCGGGAACACCGGCAGGGTCGTGCCTCGCGTCGTGCACGTCGAGCCGCGTCGCGTCAACCGGGTGGACCTGCCGCTGTCGACGACGGGGCTCAAGCTGAAGCTGCGCTGGAGCGAGCGCGGGAGGCAGGGCACCCCCTACCTCCTCCCCGGACGCGTCCCCGCGCCGCCCGAATCCGCCTCGGCCTCGGAGGTGCGGTGGCTGGGCGAACAGGCACTCGCGCCGCTATTTCACGGCGCGGATACCTGGGTCCTCGTCCCTCCCGGGCCCTACACGCTTCTCGTGTTGCAAGAACGTGAGGGACGCTGGCTGTCGTTCCGGCAGGACGTGACGGTGGGCGCGGGCACCATGCAGGATTCGCAGGAGGTGGAGGTCCCCGCACTGCCGTGGTGAGGCGGGTCCGACATGCCTCGCGGTCCAGGGGAGCTGTGTTAAACCCCACGCATGACCCCGAGCGACGCGCTGAGCGCAGCAGACCTCGAACGTCTTGCCAGGGCGGAGGCACCGGACCTGGCCGAGTCCGTGCTGGCCTTCCTCGACCAGCCGGACCGCACGTCGGACACGCCGCTGCCGCAGGGCGCGCTGTCCTTCGACGCGTTGAAGCAGCTGCTGGAGCAGGCGCGCGCGGACGGCGACAAGGCCGGCCGCCGCAAGGGCTCGCATGAGGCGTGGCAGCGCTTCCTCGCGCAGAAGGACGTGCCGCTGCCGCCGCGCCTGCTGCTCGCGGACCTGCTGGTGTCCCTCTACGAGAAGAACACCGAGCCCGCGCGCGCCGCCCTCATCACGCTGGTGAAGGAAGCGCCGCTGAAGTTCGGCCTGTGGGCGGGCCTCAAGCGCATCTACAAGCTGGCGGAGGCGCGCCACGACGCGGAGATGTTCGGCGCGCTGGCCTGGCGCTTCGACACCGAGCGCGGCGGCCGCCGCAGGCACCGCGAGGTCAGCGGCGGCACCCTCACCTACCTCCAGCGCCGCGCGTGGCGCTTCCTGCGCCACCTGGGCGCGGCCGTCCCGGAGCTCTACCCGCAGTTCGCGGTGGAGGTCCTGCGGCACTACGACCTGGAGACGACGTGGGCGCAGTGCTGGGTGGCGCACCACCTCTGGGCGCACAACAGCAAGGGCTACTCCGCGTCGCGCTTCCCCATCCAGCCGCCCAACGACATGGTGAAGCAGCGCATGTATCCGGACGCGTGGAAGCGCTCGCCGGACGCGCTGATGCGCCTGTTGGACACGTGCCAGTCGGACCCCGCCGCGAAGTTCGCCATCCAGGGCCTGCGCAAGGACTTCCCGGAGGCGCTGCGCAAGGTGACGCCCGCGTGGCTGGACCGCCTGGCGCGCCGTCCGCTGGGCAGCGCGCACGACTTCCTGGTGGAGACGCTCCAGGGCTCGCCGGACTTCCACCAGGGCAAGCTGCGCGCGGCCGGGCTGCATGAGGCGGTGCTCGCGCTGCTCTTCTCCCCCAGCGACAAGGCCCGCGCCTACGCCATCGAGTACGCGCGCGGCCACGCGCAGGACCTGGCCGCGGACCGGCTGGCGGACCTGGTGGAGAAGGGCGAGGACGACGTGCAGAAGTTCGCCGCCGCCGCCCTGGAGAAGCACAAGCCGCGCGACCTGGGACTGCCGCTGCTGGGCCGGCTGCTCAACTCCAAGCCCACCGCGGCGTTCGCGGCGAAGTCGCTGGAGCAGTCCTTCGACCGCGCGGAAATCACCCACGACTTCCTGCGCGAGCTGCTCTGGGGCAAGCAGGAGCAGCTCAACTGGGCGAAGAACTACGTCTCCTCGAAGTACGCGGCCGGGGAGATGCCGGCGGACTTCTGGAAGGTGGCGCTGACGGAGGCGAAGCAGCGCTCGTCGCGCCAGCGCATCGTGGAGGACACGGCGATGAAGGCCCTGTCCACCTACAAGCCGGCGGACATCGGGCCGGAGTGGCTGCTGGACCTGGTGGCGCATCCGCGCCTGGGACGTCAGGCGGCGCAGTGGCTCACCCGCGCGGACAGCCTGCCGGGCCTGGACGTGGAGCGCGTGAAGGCGCTCGTCTTCAACGGCAAGTTCCGGAGCACGGCGCTGGAGCTCCTGGGCAACCGCAAGCTCTTCACCGCGCGGCAGCTCACGGTGCCCTGGCTGCTGGCGCTGGCGCGGCGTGCGGACCCGCAGCTGCACGAGTTCGCGCACCGCTACCTGCTGGCGAACGTGGTGCCCGCGGACTTCAGCGACTCGGGCGACGCGGACGCGGGCCTGGAGCGACTGTTCGACCTGGCGCTGGGCGCGAAGCAGCCGCCGCCGGTGCGCGCGTTCGCGCAGACGTACCTGCGCTGCCACCACCCGGGCATCGGGCCGGAGCAGCCGGAGTCCAAGTCCTACGAGCTGCGTCCCCGCGCGCCGCGCAAGGCGTACTCGGCGGAGCGGCTGTGGCCGGCCCTCTTCGACGAGCGCGACGACGTGCGCCGCTTCGCGCTGACCATCGCCCGCTCGGAGCTGCGCGCGTGGGGTTACCAGACGCGCGTGTACGAGCTGGCGGACTCGGACGCGAAGGAGATCCGCAACCTGGCCTACGACGCCCTGCTCAACGCGGGCGAGCCGGGAGCGGACGCGCGCCACACGCTGCAGCCGGATGAGCTGGACGCGGGCAAGGTGTTCGCCCTCACGGAGTCCACCAAGCGCAGCACGCGTGAAGTGGCCGTGGAGCTCATCCGCCGGCACTACGCGAGGCTGGGCGGCGCGGAGCGGCTGTCCGGCCTGATGCAGAGCGCGGACCGCGAGGTGGGCCTGTTCGCGGTGCGCCTGCTCTGGGAGAAGCACCGTCCGCTGCACCTGCCGGAGGGCTGGAAGCCCGCGGGCGGCGGCAAGGACGAGCGCGAGGCGGGTGGCACCACGCGCTTCAGCGACGTGGAGGCGCTGCGCACGTTCCTGCGGCGCATGATGTTCGGCCTGCCGCCCGGGCGCGCGAAGGAAGCGCGTGAAGGCGACGTCCAGCGCCGGCTGTCCGCGAGCGTGGCCAAGCGCCGCGTGGTGGAGCTGGTGCGGGACCTGGGCCTGGAAGACGAGAGCTTCGCTCGAGTGGTGGCGCCCGTGCTGGGCGAGTTCACCGGCTCCGTGGCGAAGGGCGAGTGGCAGAGCTGCCTGGCCTCGCTGGTGCAACTGCGTGCGGCTCACCCGAGCGTGCAGCTCGGCGGCATCTAGGACAACGACACCATGGCCAACCTCTCCATCGGCAACATCGAGAAGGTCCGTGCGCTGGCTGCCAATGCGCGCCTGATCATCGTGGGCGGCACTCGCGCCGCCGCCGACAGCCGCCTGACCGCGTACGATCCGGCAACCAACAAGGTCCTGTGGACTTCGCCCCTGCCCGCGCACGTGCTGGGCGTGGCGCTGGCCGGCGAGCAGTTCGCGGCGGCGGGCGCGGACGGCACCGTGCGCTTCGGGTCGCTCACCGACGGCACCGTGAAGTTCCAGCTCCACAACGCGCACCCCGGAGGCTGCACCGCGGTGGCGGCCAGCCCGGACGGCAAGGTGCTCTACACGGCCGGCATGGACGGCTTCGTGCGCGCGTGGGACTGGGACAGCACGAAGAAGCTGAAGGAGTGGAGCGCGTCCTCGCAGCCGCTGCGCGCGGTGGCGGTGGACCCCACGCACACGTACGTCGCCTGCGCGGGCGATGACAGCGTGGTGCGCTCGTTCACGGTGGCGACGGGTGCGCGCCGGGACATGCCGGGCCACGAGGGCGCGGTGCGGGCGCTGGCCTTCACCCCGCGCGACGGGCGGCTCGTCTCCGCGGGTGACGACGGCAAGCTGCGCATCGGCTACCTGGTCGGCGCGGTGGAGTTCGAGGTTCGCGGCGACAAGGACAGCGGCCACGCGGGCTCCGTGCTGGGGCTGGTGTTCCCGCCCACGCCGCCGGCGGAAGCGGGCCAGGACCCGGCGGAGCGCATCGCGTCCGTGGGCAGCGACGGCAAGCTGAAGGTCTGGCGGCTGGACGAGCGCCGCAAGCCGCGCACCTTCGAGCTGGGCAGCAAGGCCCTGAACGCGGTGGCCTTCGCGCCCCCGGCGAACCCCCGACAGGCGAAGCAGCTGCTGGGCTATCTCTTCGTGGCTGGCGAGGACCGCCGCGTCACGCGCATCACGCTGGGCACGGACGGCAAGCCCACGGATGAGACGACGGCGTTCGGCCACGGCTTCGACGTCTTCAACGAGGCGCTGAAGGCCGCCCTCCCCCGCCGCGAGGCCGCGGTGAAGGAGGCGGTGGCGCTGCTGGAGCCGGAGGCGCTGGACTTCGTCCTGGGCGTGCTGACCTCGGACAAGGACGCCGCCGCGCGCCGGCTGGCTGCCACGGAGCTGGGCAACCACGGCCGCACCGCCGCGCGGCCGAAGCTGCGCGATCGCCTCAACGACGACGACAAGACGGTGCGCGCCGCGGCGCTGGACGCGCTGGTGAAGCTGGAGACGGAGTCGCCTCTGGCGGCACCCCGCTCGGCGCTGGACTCGCGCTTCGTGGACACGCGCGTGCAGGGCCTGCGCCTGCTGGCGAAGCAGGGCAGCGTGTCGCCGCTGGTGCCGGGCCTCATCGCCAGCAAGCTGCCGGACACGAACGCGGAGGTGGGCACCGCCGCGCTGGACGCGCTCACCACCGTGTCGCCCAAGGGCAGCACGGAGCCGCTGAAGCTGGCCTTCGAGCGAGGCCCCGCGGCCCTCAAGGTGGAGGTGCTGCTGCGCGCGTCGGGAGCGGGCCTGCTGGGCGACCCGCGCCTGCAGCCGCTGGTGGCGCGCGCGCTGGACGACGCGGACCGGGACGTGCGCCGCGTGGCCTTCGCGGTGCGGGTGCTGGAGCGCCGCCCGCTGGCCGCCACGCTGGAGGCGAAGGACGAGGAGTTCGCGCGCACGGTGCGGGAAGTGACCCGCATGCTGACCCTCCAGGCGAAGCGCGCGGCCGGGGACACGGAGGCGAAGTCCACCACCGACGCGGAGCTGGCTGCCTCGCGTGAACAGCTCTTCGGAAAGACGGCCGCTGGCACGGCGCTGACGGAGGCGGACCTGGAGCCGCTGCTCGCCGCCATGGCGTGCCGCATGCCGGACACCGCCGTGCGTGGCGCGCGTGTACTGGCGCAGCTGGGTGACGGTCGCGCCCTGGGCGCGCTGCTCCAACTGTCGCGCGAGGACGACGCCGCCATCCGCCGGGAGACGGCCGCCGCGCTCCAGGCGCTGCAGGATCCGCGCGCCCGCGAGCGACTGGTGTGGATGCTGGACGACGCGGACGGGGACGTGCGCGCCGCGGCGCTGACGGCCGTGGTGGCGCTGGACGCGGACGCACCGCTGTCCGCCGCCGAGGCCGCGCTGCGCTCCGGTCACGAAGACGTGCGCGTGCGCGGCCTGGACCGGCTGGTGAAGCTGGGCGCCAAGGCGGAGGGCGCGGAAGGCCTGCTGGGCGACGCGCTGGAGGACGAATCCGCCAAGGTGCGCGGCGAGGCCTTCCGCACGCTGTGGGCCTGGAACGACAAGGAGCCGGTGAAGGCGCTGGACCGCGCGCTGGCGGGCCGCTTCCCGGACCTGCGCACCCGCGCGGTGGAGGTGCTCGCGCAGAAGGGCACCGACGACTGGGCGCTGGAGCGGCTGAAGAAGTCCGTGGAGGACCGCGACGCGGGCGTGGCCACCGCCGCCTACGAGGCGTGGGTGAAGCTGGCCGGCAAGGAGAAGGCGGAGCCGCACCTGGCCGCGCTCAACACCACGCACCCGGCCCTGCGCGAGAAGGCCGCCAAGGCCTCCGTGCACGCCCCGGCGGAAGCCATGCGCTCCGCGCTCCTCAAGCGCGTGCAGGACGAGCACCTGGACGTGGCCTTCGCTGCGTTGGAGGCGCTGGACAAGCTCATCCCGAACGAGAACGGACCGCTGCTCGCGGGCATCGCGGCGTCGGCGCTGCCGGTGCGCGTGCGGGCCTCGGAGCTGCTCGCCCCGCGCGGCGCGGAGGACATCATCGAGCCCATGCGCGGGCTCATCACGGACAAGGACCTGGAGCGGATGTACCCGCCCGGCTTCCTCGTCCCCCTGCGCGTCCGCGCGTCGCGTGCGCTGGCCACGCTGGGCTCGCGGCGCCTGCTGGGCTTCTACGCCACCACGCTCCTGCCTCACGAGGTGACGGACCTCCAGGAGCAGGGCGCGCGCGGTCTCGCCACGGCGAGCCGCCGGGGCGACGAGGGCGCGCTGCTGGATGCGCTGGGCCACTCGCTGGTGGCGGCGCGTTCGTGGGCGGCGGACGGTCTCTCCCGCCTGGGTGACGTGCGCGCGCTGCCGGTGCTCACCGGAAACCTGCGCCATGAACACCTGCCCATCCGGCTGGGCGCCATCCTCTCGTTCGCGGCCCTGGGCCACGAGGGCGACGGCGGCCTGCTACACGGTCTGGAGGACTCCGCGCGCGAAGTGCAGGAGATGGTGTTCGCCATCGTGCTCGCGCGGGACCTGCGCGCCAGCCGCGAGGGTGGACCACCGGACCTGCTGACGAGCGCGTTGTCCAGCGGTCGTCCGGAGGTGCGTTACGCCGCGGCCCGCGCGCTGGAGCTGCGCACGGAGCCGGAGGCGTACCGCGCGCACCTGGTGGAGGTGCTGCTGCCGCCGCGTCCGGAGAAGGCCGGCGACATGAAGGACTGGCCCGCGGAGGACGACCGGGCGAAGCGCGTGATTGGGCTCGCCGAGGCGCTCTCCAGCGGTCAGCCGGAGCAGCGCTACGCGGCGGCGCAGGTGCTGCTGCTGCGCAACAAGCCGCTGGACTACTTCCGTGAAGCGCAGAAGGTCGCGCGCCCCAGCTCGCTCCAGTCCCCCTGGAAGCCGGAGACGGCCGATGGCGCCGCGCACGTCATCCAGCCCTCCACGCCGGAGAAGCAGGGCACGGCCTCCGCCACGGGCAAGAGCTGGCTGCGCCGCCTCTTCTCCGCGGTGAAGCCGCCGGAAGGCTCGGGCACGGGTACGCCGAAGGACGCGACGCAGGCGGAGCGTCAGCACCTGCGCCGCCTCGCCTTCGGCGCCTACGTGGGCCTGCTGCGTCAGGTGACCGCGGGTGACGAGGAAGGCCACCGCGTCCGCCGCGACGCCGTGGACCGCGTGGTGAAGCTCACGCAGGAGGGCTACGCGGGCACGTCCGCCGCGGTGGCCGCCCTGCTGCGCGCGCTGGAAGACCCTCACCAACTCGTGCGCCGGGCCGCGCTCGCGGGCCTCAAGGAGCTGTACCCCGCTGGCAGCGACGAGCCGCTGGCGCTGGCCCTGGCCTCGCTGGCGCCTGACGTGGCGCGCGCCGCGCTGGAGGAGCTCGCCGAGCGCGGTGACAAGGCCCGTCCGCGAGTGGCCGCCGCGCTCAACTCGCCGCTGCCGGAGGTGCGCAAGTCCGCCTTCGAGCTGCTGGAGAAGCTGAGCCCGCCGGGCAGCCTGGATCCGCTGCTGGCCGCGCTGGGCAGCGAGCACGCCGACCTGCGCGTGGGCGTGATTGAGCGGCTCGCGGGAGCCAACGACCCGCGCGTCACGGAGGCCCTGGGCCGCGCGATGGGCAGCGAGCACGAGGACCTGCGGCTGCGCGCCGCGGAGTTGCTCGCGTTCCGGGGCGACGACCGGGCGGTGGAGGTGCTGGGCACCTTCCTGCGTTCTGAGACGTCCGCCGTGGCCCGCCGCGCACAGGAGGCCCTGGCGCGACTGGGAACCTCCGCCGCCGTGGCCGCGCTCGCCGCGCGCCTGACGGTGGCCACGGAGATTCCGGAGCGCACCCGGTTGGTGGCCGCGCTGGGCCGCACCCACCGCGCGGACGCACTGGACGTGCTCGCGCGCCAGAGCGTGGAGGACGAAGCACCGTCCGTGCGCCTCGCCTGCGTGACGGCGGCGATGCAGCTCACCTGGCCGCCGGAGCAGGAGAAGCTGAATGAGGACGAGCGCGAGCTGAAGAAGCGCGACGCGGCGCTCGCGGTGCGCTTCCTGCGCGTGGCGGTGAAGAGCCAGGACCCGGAGGTCCGCAAGGCCGCCGCCGGCGAGCTGGAGCACGGCAAGAGCGAGGGCCAGGACGCGCTGCTCGCCCAGCTCTTCAACGACCGCGACGTCACCGTGCGCGCGGCCGCCGTGGAGCACTACTCGAAGCGCGTGGTGGAAGAGGGCGCGGCGGTGGAGCCGCTGGAGGAGATCCTCCGCGCCGGCGCCCGCGAGCTGATGCTGCCCGCGGCGGAAGGCGTCGCGCACCAGCGCCGCGCCAGCGCCCTGCGTCCCCTGCTGCTGTACGCGCGCGCCGGTGAGCCGCACGAGCGAGGCCGGGCCCTGCTCGCCCTGGGCACCCTGGGCGACGTGCGAGCCCTCTCCGAGTTGGAGACGGTGGCCGGCGGAGGCACGCCGGAAGCCCCGGCCGAAGAGGACATGGTGTTCGCCGCCATCGAGGCCCTCGGCCGCCTGGCGAACCGGATGCCGGATGGCGAGGACCGCCGCCGCATCGAGGAGAAGGTGGAGGCCGCGGCCACGGACGGCGCCGCCTTCCAGCGCCAGGAAGCCGGCGTGCGCGGCCTGCGCGCCCTGGGTGGAGAGCGCGCCCGGGTGAAGCTGGAGGCGCTGCTCGCCGACGGCGAGACGGACGACGACGTGCGCCGCACGGTGGCGGAGGAGCTGGGCAAGTTCGGAGACCCGGCCGCCGAGGCCGCCCTGGCCGCCGCGCTGAACGAGGAGGACGACGACCTTCGCGCCGCCGCGCGCAAGGCGCTGGATGTCCTCTTCCCCAAGGAGCGCACGCGGGTGGAGTTCCTCGCCGTGCAGAGCGAGCACGAGGACATCTCCGAGCCCGCCGCCACGTACCTCGCCAGCGAAGGCGACCCGGCGCTGCTCGTGCCCCGCCTGGCCACGCTGGACAACGTGGAGCTGCGCCTCCGTCTGCGTCGCGGCCTCGCCCGCCGTGGCGCGATGCCGGTGCCGGAGGTCATCGCCCTGTTCGGCCACGACAAGCCGGAGGCCCGCGAAGAGGCCGCCCGGCTCGTGGGCACCTGGACGGGTGACGCACGCGAAGCCGGCGCCGTGGACACGGCCGGACTGACCCGCGCGCTGGTGGCCGCCGAACGGCGCACCGCCACCGCCTGGGTCTCCGCGCAGCCTCCGAAGAAGGAGCCGCTGGCCGCCGCCTGGGAGCGCCTGCTCTGGGCGGGCTCACGGCTGGGCGCGAAGGAGCTGGTCGCGACGTCCGCCGAAATCCTCCGCAAGGGTGAGGCCCAGGCCCCCGCCGCCGTGCGCCAGGAAGCGGCGCGAGTGCTGGGACGACTGAAGGCCACGAGCGAGGCGCAGGCCCTGCGCACCGCGCTCGGTGACCCGGACGCCGCCGTGCGTTCCGCCGCCGCGTCGGTGCTGGCCGCGCTGGTGCCGGAGCAGTCCTCGGCCTGGGCGCTGGAGGTGAAGCCCTTCGACCCGGTGGCCCTGGGCCCCACGGGCGCGAAGGTGGCCCAGTCCGCGCTGACCAGCAGCGAAGGCCGCCGGCTCGCGGTCCCCGCGCTCCTGGCGAAGAAGGACCTGAAGCCGCTCGAGTCCGTGGCCGCCGACGCGAAGCCGGAGGTGCGGCAGGATGGCTGGGCCGCGCTGGGACGCCTGGGCGGAGACGAAGCCGCGGCGCTGCTGAAGACGGCGGCGTTCGACAAGTCGCAGTCGGTGGAGCTGCGCAAGGCGGCCTACCGCGCCCACAAACGTGCACGCCGGGCCGCTGAGCGCGCCCGGAAGGAAGGTCAACCGTCGTGAGCACCGCAACCGCACGTCATCCCGTCGCGCTGAGCTACTCCGCGCAGAGCGACGTGGTCGTCACGCCGGACGCCTCGCGCGTGCAGCTGGCCCTGGAGGGCTCGCGAGGCACCGTGGGCGTCAGTGGCCAGGTGAAGGACCCCACCCTCTTCCGCGACGCGCTGGCCGCTGCCTTCGCGGTGCTCTCCAGCGACCTGCGCTACCGGGGCCGCGACCGCACCGCGTACCTCGCGTACCTGATGAAGCAGGGCAAGCGCGCCAGCGCCCAGATTTGGGAAGCGCAGAAGGCCTTCCTCGACAACGCGCTGGAGGGTGAAGAGAAGAAGGACGCCGTCCTGGACCCCGTCCTCACGGTGGATCCGGACCAGGTCTCGCTGGAGGTCTTCTCCCGCGACGAGAGCGCCTACGCGCGCCTCGCCTTCGACAACAGCCTCTTCGACAAGCGCCAGGCCGCGCACGGCTCCACCTTCCTGGACGTGCCGCAGGACCTGCCCGCCCGCCTGGACCGCCTGCGCGCCTACGCCCCGGTGGTGCTGGAGGCCCACGTCGCCCCCACCGCGAAGGCCGCGCCCGCCACGGAGCCCCGAGCCCCGCGCACGGTGGAAGTGCCGCACGCGTGGCTGCGAGGCTTCCTCCAGGTGCAGTCCGCCGCGACGCTGCCGGCCACCACCTGCTCCATCGCGCCCATCGACCTGTACAACCTGCTCTTCGCGCTGCGCACCCGCCGCTCGAAGAAGGCGCCCCGCGCGCTGCGCTTCGAGCTGGTCCCCGGCGCCCCGCCCCGGCTGGTGCTGGAGCCCTGGGAGCAGGTGCTGGAGTGCCACGGCGGCGTGTACACGGGCAGCGCGCCCGCGGTGGTGCGCACCTTCGGCCGTCAGCGCCTCGCCGCGCTCGCGCGCCTGCTGCCCCACGCGAAGAGCGTGCACGTGCAGTTGCTGGGTCCGGGCCTCCCGGTGTTCTGGGTCATCGACCTGGGCGCGGCCACGCTGACGCTGGGGCTCACCGGCTGGACGGAGAGCGGCTGGTCCAGCGCCGCCGCCTTCGACGCGCTGATGCCGCGCGACGTGCCGGAAGGCCTGGCGGAACTGCTGCGCAACCGCCTGCGCAAGGACGGTCCCCTCGCCTTCGAAGTGCTGGCCAAGGACGCGGGAGCGCCGAAGGATCAGGTGCGCGCCGCGCTCCAGCTGGAGTGCCTGCGCGGCCGCGTCCTCTTCGACGTGTCCCGCAGCACCTACCGCCCGCGCGAACTGATGCCCACCCCGGTGGACGAGGCCGCGCTGCGCTACGGCAACGAGCGTGAAGCGCGCGCCCACCGCCTGCTGGGCGACGGCAGCCCGGGTTCGGGCGAGGTGAAGCTCACGCAGGTGCACGACATCGTGGGCGAGGGCACGCGCATCCAGGGAGAAGTCGTGGACCGCGAGGCGGTGCGCAGCTTCTTCCCCAGCTTCACCATGGACCTGGAGGGCCGCGTGAAGGACGCGAGCTGCGGCTGCCCGCACTTCCGCCGCTCCGGTCTGCGCGAAGGCCCCTGCGAACACATGCTCGCGCTGCGCCTGGCATACGCCCGCCGCCGCGCCGAGGAAGAAGCGCTCCGTCAGACGCCGGAGGGCCGCAAGCTCATCCGCGCGGAGACGCGCGCGTACGTGCGCCGGGATCCGGCCACGGGGCTGGAGCAGGTGTATCGCGTGTCGCTGGACGGCAAGGTGGTGGCCCTCACGTGGGGTCCCCGCCTGGGCGATTCGCGCCACCAGCGCCTCTGGTTCGACACGGACACGGAAGCCCGGACGGCGTACTTCAGCCGTTTGGAGAAACTAACCGCGGACGGCTACATCGACGCGGCCTCGACTCTGGTGTAAACACTCACTCAACGGCCCGGCCGCCGACGGGGCGGCCGGAAGGATGGTGGCGCCGGACGAAATTCGAATAGCGAGTGGTCGAGAGAGGTCTGGACCGCATCAGCCTTAACGCCTCGAGCGTAGGAACGGCGTTGCGCCGTTCTGGTTGAAATGCTGGACACTCTCCGCAAGGTAGCCTGTTCTTGGCTCTCTCCCTCCCGAGCACTACCGTCGGGGTGGGAAGCGGAACCAACGACGCAGCCGCCGTTTTCCCACCCCGACGGTAGTGCTCGGGAGGGGAGAGCCGGTGAGGCTACCGTGCCCCAGGTGAGCTGGTGGTGCCTTCCTGGCCTCCCTCGACCGCTCGCATTCGTCTCCGTCGCCCCTCCCTGAGCCGCCGCGCCCGTCGAAGGTAACTCGATGACCGCCAAGCTGGAGTCGTTCGTCCCCGCCGCCCCGCCGCAGGCCGTTGCTGACACCGCGCCCGCAGCCTCTCCCAACTCTGTCGCGAAGCGCGAGGCCGCCAAGGCCGCGCACGACGCCCTCATCACGCGCTGGAAGGCCATCACCGAGGCCGGCGGCGCGGACGAATGGGTGCAAGCCCAGCTCGTGTCGAAGGGCGCGCTCGCGGACGAGGTGGACTTCTCCTCGCTGAAGGAGAAGGAGAAGACGGCCTGGAAGGAGAAGAAGAAGGCCGAAGCCGTGGAGCGCCGCGCGCTGAAGCGCCAGGCCCACGAGGCGTGGAAGGCCACGCACGTGAACCACCTGGGCGTGGGCATCCACTGGAACGAAGCCGGCCTGCCGGACAAGTTCGACCTGGAGCACCGCGAGGAGCGCGCGCGCCAGAACGGTCTGCCCACGCTGGACTCGGCGGAGGACCTGGCGAAGGCGCTGGGCCTGAGCGTGTCCAAGCTGCGCGGCTTCGCGTTCCACCGAGACGTGGACACGGGCTCCAACTACGTGACGTGGAGCATCCCCAAGCGCACGGGCGGCGAGCGCACCATCACGTCCCCCAAGCGGGAGCTGAAGGAAGCGCAGCGCTGGGTGCTGTCGAACGTCGTGGAGCGGCTGCCGGTGCACGGCGCGGCGCACGGCTTCGTGGCGGGGCGCTCCATCCTCACCAACGCGCTGGCGCACCGGGGCGCGGACGTGCTGGTGAAGGTGGACCTGAAGGACTTCTTCCCCTCGGTGCACTGGCGCCGGGTGAAGGGCCTGCTGCGCAAGGGCGGCCTGAAGGAGAACACGTCCACGCTGCTGGCACTGATGTCCACGGAAGCGCCGCGTGAGCGCATGTCCTTCCGGGGCAAGACGCTGCACGTGGCGAAGGGCCCGCGAGCCCTCCCGCAGGGCGCGCCCACCTCGCCGGGCATCACCAACGCGCTGTGCCTGCGCCTGGACAAGCGGCTGTCGGCGCTGTCTCGCAAGCTGGGCTTCACGTACACGCGCTACGCGGACGACCTGACCTTCTCATGGACGAAGGCGAAGGCGCCCAAGGCCCGCCGCGCGCAGGGAGCGCCGGTGGCGGTGCTGCTCGCGCGGGTGAAGGACATCGTGGAGGCGGAAGGCTTCACGGTCCACCCGGACAAGACGCGGGTCGCCCGCAAGGGCAGCCGTCAGCGCGTCACGGGGCTCGTGGTGAACGACGCCAAGGACGGCACGCCCGCCGCCCGAGTCCCCCGCGACGTGGTGCGCCGCCTGCGCGCGGCCATCCACAACCGCCAGAAGGGCAAGCCGGGCCGCGAAGGCGAGTCGTTGGATCAGCTCAAGGGCATGGCGGCGTTCATCTACATGACGGACCCGGAGAAGGGCCGCATGTACCTGGATCAGCTCGCGAAGCTCGAAGCCGCCCCGCCCGCCCAGGCGTAGCGCGCGGAACTAGCGGGCCCCCGCCTTCTTCGTCCGCCGTGAAGGCTTCTTCGCCGGAGCCTTCTTCTCCACAGGCGTCTCCACCGAGGGAGTCACTCCCTCCACGGGCTTCAACGCCTTGTCCGCGAACTCCAGCAGCCGGCGCGGATACTCCGTGGGCGCGGCAGCGGCGAAGTTGCCATGCGAAGCGCCGGGGATGCGCCACGTCTGCGCATACGACGAGACGTGCGCGAACAGCTCGTCCATCAGCGGCTGCCCTGACTCCTCCGTCCCCGCGACGATGAACAGGGGCCGGGGCTTGATGTGGTCCACCGCGTCGATGGTCCGCACCTCGTCCAGAGCGATGCCCCGCCGCCAGAACGGAACCAGCGCCCCCGTCTGGGTCACCACGCCGAAGCGGCGGAAGTCATACGCCGCCGCCAGCCACAGCGTGTTGAACGGAGACAGCAGCACCACCGCCGCGACCTGAGGGTCCTTCGCCGCGACCTCCGCCACCGCCGCGGATCCGATGGAGAACCCCAGCGCCCCCACGCGAGCCGGATCCACCTCCGGCTGAGCCCGCACGTACGCCAGCGCCGCGCGCACATCCTGGCGCTCCTTGTCACCCCAGGTGGACGTCTCGCCCCCGCTCTGCCCATGCGCGCGCAGGTCGAACAGCAGCACCCCATATCCCCCGTCGCGCAGCACGCGGGCCTCCGGCACCAGGTCCATGCGCGTCTGCGACAGGCCATGAGCCAGCACCCACGCCGCCTTGTTCCGGGACGGCAGGTACCAGCCGCGCAGCTCCACCCCGTCATCCGTGCGCAGCGTCACATCACGCGCGTCACCGAAGTCCGCGGGCAGCACCGCAGCCGGCCTCGGGTAGTGGAAGTACTGCTCGGAGCGCCACGCCGCGCGGCCACCCAACGCCAGGGCCACCAGCAGCAATGGCAACACCAGCACGCTGAGCACCCGCCCCCACCGAATCCGCGTCAACAACCCAGCCATGTCCGCCCCTCTCCGACAGCAAGCGACCCGTACTCCAGAGCGGAAGTCACCGCCCCAGGCTTGTGTTGGCTCCTGCCAGACATCTAGACCTATAGGCGCCAATAGGGTCCTGATTTACAATTTAGGCGAACTTTAGCAGCGGCGGCAGACTGACCGTCCTGGGTGAGCAGGCATGAAGACGTCGAAGACGGTCTATGACGCGGTGGTGGTGGGTTCGGGAGCCTGCGGGGGATGGGCGGCCAAGCAGCTGACGGAGGCAGGGCTCCAGGTGCTGGTGTTGGAGGCGGGCCGAGGAGCGAACGCGGACCGGGCGCTCCACCTGATGCACCGCGTGAAGCAGAAGCTGGGCTACCGCATCGAGTCGGACGCATCCCGCAAGTCGCGCCAGTCCATCCAGGCCACGAGCTTCGCGTGGCCGTTCCATCCGCACGCCTTCGTGGATGACGTGGACAACCCCTACACCACGCCGCCCGACGCACCGTTCGCCTGGATTCGAGCGAGGCAGGTAGGCGGGCGGACCAGCGTGAAGGCTCACGGCCGCCAGTTCTACCGGCTGTCTGACTTCAACTTCCACGCGGGCAGCCTGGACGGATTGAGCCCGGACTGGCCGCTGTCGCACTCGGACCTGGCGCCGTCCTACGAAATCGTGGAGCGGTGGATGGGCCTGCGAGGCAACTCGGACGGCGTGGACACGCTGCCGGACTCCGTCTTCTCCGGTCCCGCGCCGCTGTCCCCCGGCGAGGTCCGCCTGCGCGAGAAGGTGAAGGCCCGCTGGCCCGACCGCCACGTCGTCGCCCGGCGGACGGCGAACGCGCCGGTGACGCTGCCGGCGGCGCTGCAGACGGGGCGGCTGACGCTGCGCTCGCACGCCATCGCCAGCCACATCCTGCACGACCCGAACACGGGCCGGGTGACGGGGGTGTCCTTCATCGACGCGAACTCCGGCACCTCCGAGGAGGTGCACGCGAAGGTGGTGGTGGTGGCCGCGGGCACCATTGAATCCACACGGTTGCTGTTGCACTCGCGAAACCGGGCGTTCCCGGACGGCCTGGCGAACAGCTCGGGGCTCGTGGGCCAGCACCTGATGGACCACATGTACCTGCGAGGCATCGAAGCGAGGATGAACCTGCCCGCGCACCTCCAGCAGAAGGAGCACGGCTGGGCGTACATCCCCCAATTCCGCAACGTCACCGAGCGCCACCCCAACTTCGCGCGAGGCTACGGCATTCAGGTCTTCACCTTCGACGACCAGATGCACATGGTGCCCTTCGGAGAGATGGTCCCGCGTGCGGAGAACCGCGTGACGTTGAGCGCCACGGTGAAGGACCGCTGGGGCATTCCGGCGGCGCACATCGAGTGCCGTCACTCGGACAACGACCTGAAGATGACGGAGGACGCGGTCGCCTCCTGTCTGGAGATGTTGGAGGAGGCGGGCTGCACGGTGGAGCAGGTCAACAAGCAGCTCTCCGACCCGGGCATGGCCATCCACGAGGTGGGCACTGCGCGCATGGGCAAGGACCCGAAGACGTCCGTGCTCAACCCGTTCAACCAGAGCTGGGATGTGCCCAACCTCTACGTCACGGATGGCTCCTGCTTCCCCTCGCAGGGCCCGCAGAACCCCACCCTGACGATGATGGCGCTCACCGTCCGCGCCTGCGCTCACCTGGTGGGCGAGCTCAAGGCCGGCCGCATCTGATTTCCCTCGGAAGCTGACGCGAGGGGCCCGCGGGAACGGGTCCCTTGCACGACTGGCGCGAATTTATTACCTACCAGTCAGTAACTAACCCTTCGCGCCATGTCCCGTCCCCCACGCGTCACCGACCTGCAGATCGACGAAGCGGCCCGAGCCGTGTTCCTGGCGCAGGGTCCATCCGCGCCGCTGCAGGACATCGCGAAGCGGCTGGGCATCTCGCAACCGGCGCTGCTGCACCGGGTGGGCACCAAGGAGGCGCTGATGTCGCGAGCCCTCCGCCCCGTCCCGCCCACCGCGCTGGCACTCCTGGAGCCAGGGCCCAGGGACAACGCCCCCATCGAGGACCAGCTCCTGGAAGCGCTCCTGCACCACCGGGACTTCCTGCGCCAGTTGGTGCCCTGGTTGTTCGTGCTGCACTACTCCGCACTGGGTGGCGCGAGGGCCCTGCACCTGGAGACACCGCCCCCTGTCGCGCTCAGGGAGGGGCTGACGAAGTGGCTCACCCGGGCGAAGCGAGCCGGACGGGTGGACCTCGCCGAGCCCCGAGTCGCGGCGGAAGCACTCTGTGGAGCGCTGGAAGCCCGCTGCTTCAACGCCCACGTAGGCGGCGCCACCTACGCCCCCGGCGATGACAAAGCCGTCCTGCGCCAGCTCATCCGGGTGCTGCTGACGCCAGGAGAAGCGCCCGCACGAAAGCCTCAGAAGAGGACCGCCAGATGACGACCGCCACGCCCAAGCTGTCCCGCTCCACGGAGGGAGCCGGGCTGATCATCCTCCTGGGGGCGCTCATCGGCTTCGGGCCGCTGTCCATCGACATGTACCTGCCGGCGTTCCCCGCCATCGGCGAATCACTGCGAGCGACAGCAGGAGAGGTGGAACGCACGCTGGCGGCGTTCTTCGCGGGGCTCGCGGTGGGGCAGCTCTTCGCGGGACCGGTGAGCGACCGCTTCGGCCGCACGAAGCCGCTCTACGTGGGCCTGGTGCTCTACGTGCTGGGCTCCATCGGCTGCGCGACGGCGCCATCGGCGGAATTCCTGGCGGCGTGCCGGTTCGTGCAGGCGTTGGGTGGCTCGGTGGGAATGGTGACGGCGAGGGCCGTCGTGAGGGACCTGCACTCGGGAGCAGCGGCGGCGAGGATGATGTCGCGCCTGGTGCTGGTGATGGGCCTGGCGCCCATCCTGGCCCCGCTGCTGGGCGGCTGGGTGCTACGAGCCGCGGGCTGGCGAGCCATCTTCGGAAGCCACGCGGTCATCGGCCTCATCGCGCTGGGAGCGGCATTCGCCATCCTGCCGGAGACAGCACCCCCGAGGAACGGAGCCGCCCCATCCAAACCCTTCCAGGCGATGTGGGGCATCACGAAGGCGCCAGACTTCCTGGGGCCTGCGCTGGCGGCGGCGCTCGCGCAGGCAGGGATGTTCGCGTACATCGGCGGTTCGCCCTTCGTGTTCATCACGTTGCACGGCGTGAAGCCGGAGCACTTCGGCTGGTTCTTCGGAGCGAACGCCGCAGGGCTGGTCGCGGTGTCGCAGCTCAATCACTGGTTGCTGGCGCGCTCCTCGCCCGAGCGGGTGTTGAAGCTGGCGGTGCGAATCGCCGCGCTGGCGGGGCTGGCCCTGGTGACGGTGGCATCGACAGGCGTTGGCGGGCTGTGGGGCATCGCGCTGTCGCTGTTCGTGTTCGTCTCCACATTGGGAGCCATCACGCCCAACGCGACAGCCCTGGCGATGGAGCAGCACGCGAAGCAGGCAGGCATCGCGTCAGCGGTGCTGGGAGCGCTGCAGTTCATGCTGGCCGCGGGAGCCTCCGCGATGGTGAGCGCAAGCCACGACGGCACCGCGAGGCCCATGGCCTTGGGAGTCGCCATCGCCGCCCTGCTCGCCCTGGGAGCACTGAGCCTGGCGAAGCGAGCCCCCGGGCACTGAGCCGAGGGCCCCGAGGGTGGGATTGACACTCCGGAACGCGAAGCCCGATGGTGCGGTGCGAAATGCTCGCACCCTTCTACTCCGCCTGCCCTGTCTGCAATGAGACCGGATCCCGACCGGTCGTTGCGTTCCAAGAGCTGAGCTACGGCCGTTGCACGGGCTGTGGGCTCATCTACAAACGGGAGCAGAAGCCAGGGCTGGGCGAGGGCTACGAAGAGAAGTACTTCAAGCACAACCGCGCGAAGTACCTGAGCCGCTGGGACCACCGGGTGCGCAAGTGCCTGAGGCAGGTGCTGGTGTGCCTGGAGTACGCGCCACACGCGAAGGACCTGCTGGATGTGGGGTGTTCCGCGGGATACGTGTTGGAGGCAGCGCAGCGCGCAGGCCTGAAAGCCACGGGGCTGGACTACTCCCAGTTCACGGTGAACCTCTGCCGCGAGCGAGGCTACACCGCCGAATACGGCTCGCTGACACAGATGCCGTTCCCGGACGCGTCCTTCGACATCATCACGTTGAAGCACACGCTGGAGCACGTGGATCAGCCCATGGATGGGCTGCGAGAAATCCAGCGCGTGTTGAGGCCAGGAGGCGTGGCCTTCGTCATCGTGCCGGACGCGGCCTACTACAAGATCATCGTGATGCCCCGGAAGGGCCGCTCGTTCCGCCCGGACCGGCGAGGCTGGCAGCACCACGTCTACTTCTACGAGCACAACCTCGCGGACGCCTGCGCCAGGGCCGGAATGCAGCCCGTGAAGGCAGGCAAGGACATCCTGCGCCGGAGACTGGCGAAGGGCCTCCGAGCCCCCTACGAATACGCACGCTTCGCCTTCCTCTGGGCCTGGGTCCAGGTCTGCCGGTTGACGCACATGCGCAGGGAAATCCAGGTCATCGCCCAGAAGCCCAAGGCAGACGCACAGCTCCCCGCCCCGCACGCCGAAGCCGCCTGAGCGCGCGTCACACAGGCCGGCGAATCCACACCCCCAGCACCACGGCCAGCACGAGCGCCACGGGCCCCAACCAGTCGCCCCAAGCCCCCGCGAGCGAGCTCAGCCGATCCGCGGTCGGCACACGCATCACGGTGCCAGCGCGCTGATTGTCCTCGAGCTCGGAGGTCCACGTCCCCGCGGGGTCAATGAACGCGGAGATGCCCGAATTGGTCACCCGAATCTGTGCCGTGCGCGTCTCGATGCTCCGAAACGCCGCATGCATCAGGTGCAGCCGGGGCGCGGGGGTGCCGGAGAACCACGAGTCATTCGACAGCGTGAGAATCAGGTCCGCCCCCTGGCGCACCTCCGCTGCGACGTAATTGGGAAAGACGGCCTCGTAGCAGATGAGCGGAGCGACCTTGAGCACGCGGCCGCCGTTCAACCGGAAGTCCACCAGCCGGGGACCCGGGCCGCGCTTCCAGCGACCCGTCCAAGGAAGCATTGCGCGCAGTGAAGGCGTGTCCACCGCATCCGGAACCCACTCCGTGAGGGGGAAGAGCATCGTCTTCCGGTACGCGGACTGAGCCAACTCGCCCGTCGTAGAGGGGCCCAAGAACATGGCGGCATTGAACTCGCGTTCGCCGTCCAGGTCGTACGTGCCGAACACCAGCGGAACACCGCGCTCCGCCACCCACGAGCGGATCTCATCATCGAGCGCGCCGCCGTCCTCGCTCTTCGGCGTGCCGAAGGTCGTCGGATACACCGTCTCCGGCCAAACCAGCAGGTCCAGCGGCCCCGAGCGCAACAGCGCATCCGACATCGCGTAATGCGTATCCAGGATGTTGCGAACAACCTCGTAGGTGCCCTGCTCCGCGGCCAGCTTCTCGATGTTGGTGATGTTCGCCTGCACCGCCCCCACCACCAGCGACGGAGCCGAGTGCACCGCCGAGCGCACCTGCCCCAGCCGCACCCATCCGTAACCCCACCCCACCACCGCCAGCACAACCGCCAGGACCACCGGCCTGAGTCGCAAGCCCCGCTGAGAAGCCAGTCCCTGAGCGACCGAGACGACACACTCGTTGATGAGCAGCAGCCCCAGCGTGAGCCCCGGAGCGCCAGCCAGGTCCGCGCCCTGGCGCAGCGTCTCCGAAGCATAGAGGGCGTGGCCCAGCGTCTCGGCGAACAGCTTGGGCGCGAACCACTCGGTGCCCACGTACACGAGCGCAGTGAGCACAGGAGGCACCCACGCCAGGCGCGGCACCTCCGCCACCCGCCGGCGCGCGTACCACCGCACCCACGCTGCGGTGATGAACTGGAGCTCCAACACAGGCGCGATGAGCAGGAACACGCCCCAGCACAGCCACACCGGAGCATGGGAGTACGCCGCGATGGCGCCCGGAAACCAGCCGAACACCGCCGCGGTGAACGTCACCGACAGCAGCACGCCCAGCCCCACGGCCCCCCGAGCGGAACGGACCCCGTCCAAGGCCGCGAGCCACGGTGCCATGGCCACCACGCCCAGCCACACCCAACCGGGTCGCAGCTGTCCAAACACTGCGAACAGCACGGTGGTCGCCGCGACGCCCAGGAGCGCCCCGGCCCACCCCTTCACGGACGTCACTGCGAGTCCTCGTCCTCGACAGGAATCTCCAGCAGCCGGTGAGGCATGCCGGGGGGAGCCATCTCCTCGGGCACCACGCGGTTCTCGGGGATGGGGATGGGCTGCCCGTTGGCGTCCTTGGGCGTGAAGTCCGGATGGAACATCAGGATGGCCGCCAGCGGCTGCCCGTTGTCCGTCGCCTGGTAGTGGCGCATGTAACCAGGGGGCAGCTCGAAGTCGTCGGGCACGACGAGCCCCCGCTTCAGCGGCTTGGTGCCGCGCTGGTACAGGGCCGTCCCGCTCTTGCCCTCGGAAGGCGGCGGGTCATCGACAGGCATGGGGGCAGGCTCCTCCACGGGCATGGGCGCGGCGACATGCGCGACCGCAGGGCGCACGGAAGGGCGCGCGGGTTCCAGGGAGGGAGCCACCGGCGCAGGGCGCTCGGCCACCACGATGGGGGGCAGGTCCTCGACAGGCACAGGGCGGGAGAGCCACCAGAGGCAAAGCCCCACACACAGGCCGGTGATGGCGACGGCACCACCGATGAGCCGTGAGCCCACACCACCTGAGGACTCACGCGAGGGCGTCACCCGCGTCACGCCATCGGAATCCGTGCGACGTTCAGGGCCAGGCTGCGGGGAACGCATGTTTTGAGGGGCCTCCGGGGTGCGTATGCTACGGAAGCCGCTCGTATCGAGGCAATGCGCGCGCGGCCATGCCCCTCCCATGACCGTCGACGCGTCGAGCCCCTTCCCCATCCACGCCTTCACACCCCGTCTGCGCGCGCTGGGAGCGCTCCTGCACGCCACGGGGCTGGGCACGCTCTGCTACTTCACCGCGCTGCTGTTCAAGGACGTGCTCGCGGGCACCCAGACGCTGGCACCCGTACCGCTGGCGACAGGACTCGCGGTGGGAGCAGTCCTGCCGCGCATCGCGCTGCGCCTGTTACAACGAGGAACGAGGGCCACGGTCACGGTGCGGCCGGAAGGCCTGGTGCTCACCCAGTCAGGGGGAGCGCACTTCGAGATTCCCTTCGAGGCACTGGAGTCCATCCGCCCGTGGCGTCTGCCCCTTCCAGGCCCGGGACTGACACTCCGGCTGCGAACAGGGCGGGCTTTCGACTACGGCCTGGCAGTGCAGGCCCCCATGCCCCTGCTGGAGGCGATGGGGACGCTCGGAGAAGCACGAAATGATCCGCGAGTGCGATACGCCCAAGCACGGAGCGAGAAGTGGCGCAGGCGTTGGTACGACCAGGCCCTGAAGTACGGCCTGGTGCCCGGAGTGCTCGCCGGCATCTTCTTCCGAGCGCACCAGTACATCTCCTTCGGAGGTCCGTTCGGAGAGCTCCAGATGTACGGATGGACGTCGTACCTCACGTCCTTCGCGCGCACCTGGTTACCAGTGTTCCTGGCCCTGCTGTTGTTTGGTTGTTTCTGGAGAGCCTTCGCAGAAGCGCTTTGCTTCGGCGCCGCGTGGCTGGGTCCCCGGTGGGCACGCAACGTACGCACCGGCGCGGAGTGGACCTGCCGGGCGCTCTATTACGTGGCCCTGCCTGTCTTTCTCGCGGTGCGGCTGCTGGGCTGATTCGCAAAGACAGCCATCAGCGTGCGCGGATCAACGCGCAAAGCCAGACGGAGGAACAGGCCCGCAAAGACAAAGCCCCTGGTGCCTTGCGGCACCAGGGGCTTTCAAAAAGAATCCGGCAGCGACCTACTCTCCCACGCGGTTTCCCGCGGAGTACCATCGGCTCTGGAGGGCTTAACTTCCGTGTTCGGGATGGGAACGGGTGTGACC
>NZ_RAWR01000164.1:0-25155 GCF_003986945.1 Corallococcus sp. AB018
CATGCTCCTGCGCATGTCCCAACGGGGGGCCGCGGCCCGCTACCACCAGCGCATCGCCACCGTGGAGCCTGTCTTCGCCTCGGTGGAGCACGACATGCGTTTCCGTCGTCTCAGCTCCCGCCACCCCAGCACCGTCCGGGCCGAAGTCCTCCTCAAACTCCTGGCCCACAACATCCGCCGGCTGCTGACACGCAGCCGGCTTTTTTGCGTCTACTTCGTGCTGGAGGCGCCTGCCTCCCTTGAGGCTCAGTATCCAGTCAGCCTGCACCCCTATTCCGCGCAGACCTCCTGTCGGACAGGTTTTGGCGCATGGCGCTCCGGGCGGGCGGTTCGGCCCGTGTGGGGTCAAAGGAGCTTGTCCTCCAAGAGGATGACACTGCGGCTGTTTGCGCAGCGCACCATGGGGCTCACTTCCGAATGAGGACGTCACTCAGCAGGAAATCGAGTGTGTCGCCCGTCAGCCAGCGTTCGCTCACGCCCGCGAAGTCCGGCTCCGCTTCGGCATCGGCCTGGCGCCAGAGGTCCTCCAGGCGGTAGCGCGCGGCGGTGCAGTAGATGTCCGCCAGCGCGTCGGCTTGAGGCTGTCCGCGTGAAGCCAGGGCCGACGCATGGGCCAGCGTCACGGACATCGTGAACAGCTCGTTGCAGAGCTGGTTCATCAGGATGAGCGTCCGCTGCCTCGCGTGCAGGGCTCCCGCATCCGGGTAGCGGTGCGACAGGTCCAGGCTTCGCTTCGCGAGCCGATGCACCTCTCGGGCGAGGTGCTGGAGATGATCGCGGTTGCGGGGGGACAGGTGCTCTTCCACGGAGAGTGGAGCAGGCGGCGACTCCAGCTCCGCCGCATGCGCGGCCGCCGGGTAGTAGAGGGAGAAGAGGCCTTCCCTCGCGGCCTTGTGGTCCACCAGGAAGTCCACGCCTCCCGCGACCCGGAAGGCCCGGGCATCGCGCAGCGTGCGCTCCAGCGGGACCGGCGTGGCGCCCCGGGCGGCCTTGCTCTCCGACGTCTCGTAGCCTTCGGCGGCGAGCAACGACATCGTCCGGTCTGCGATGCGCGCGCACGTCAGGGACGCGATGTTCTTGGCCGCCACCTGTTCGAACCAGCGCAGGGGCAGTGTGTCCGCCGTCACGCCCGTGAGGCTCCAGCGGGCAACGCTCTCCATGGCGAAGACCTCCGCCGCCGTGGCGGACACCTGGCGCTGGATCTCGTCGAAGTCACCGAGCCTTCGCCCCTGCGCGAGCCGCCGGTGGAGGAACTCACGCGACCACTGGAGGCACTTCTTGGAGAGCGCCAGCGACGCGGCCACGATGATGTACATGCGGCCCAGGGCGCTGAGCGGCTCCAGCAATGGCGTGTTCCGCCAGTGCTCCTGCGACATCGCGAGCATCCGCTCCTTCGGCACTCGCACGTTGTCGAAGCTCAGCGCGGCGATGGGCAGTCCTCGCAGGCCCATCAGGCCGTGCTCGGCGCGGACGTGGAAGCCAGGGCTGGAGGTCTCCACGACGAAGAGGCTGATCTGCTCGCGGCCGTCTTCCTGGAGCGTGGCGGTGACGTTCAGCAGATCCGCGATGGAGCCGTTGCCGATGAAGACCTTCTCCCCGTTGAGCACATACGCCGTTCCGTCCTCCGTGGGCACGGCGGTGGTGGACGCACGCCGCACGGAGGCACCGATGGGCTCCGTGTCGGCCCAGCCGGAGATGACTCCGTCGGCGACGCGTCCCCGGACGTAGTCCTTGAGGGGACCGTCCTGCACGGCTTCGATGATGGCTCCCGCGCCCAGGCCGCTGTGGATGGCCAGCGTGTAGCCCACCGGCAGGCACACGCTCATCACGGCCTCGATGACGCGGAAGGTGTTCAGCATGGAGAGGCCCCGGCCTCCCAGCGCCCGCTCCACCTGGAGCTTGTAGTAGCCGCGTGAACGCAAGGCTTCGCGCAGCTCTGGCGGAATGCGGCCCGTGCGTTCAATCTCGTCCGGGTCCACGTGCGCTTGGAGGAACTGTTCGACCTCCGCGATGACGGCGTCGCCTTGACGGCGTTCCTCCGCGTCCTGTTCGGGGAACGCGCGGACGAGGTCCCAGCGGAGCTTCCCCGCGAAGAGCTGGCCCAGGAAGCCCTCGCGGCTGCGGGTGGCGGGGTGCAGTGGCTCGTGGCTCATGGGGTCGGCGTCCTTCTGGTGAGGGTTTCCGCGATGAGGCGCAGGAGGGTGGACTTCGGTTCGGGATCCCGCAGGTAGAAGTGGCCACCGGGCAGCAGGTGGAGCGCGAAGGGCCCGGAGGTGTGGACGCTCCACGGCTCCAGCTCGGTGCGGTTCAGGTCGTCCTGGGTGCCGCCCGTGACGGTCATCGCGCAAGAGAGGGGGGCGCGGTCCTCGTGCCGGTGGGACTCCACGAGCTGCAGATCCGCGCGCAGGCCGGGGAGGATGAGCTCGCGCAGCTCTTCGTCCTCGCGCAGTTCGTGGATCAGCTCTCCGTAGGTGGGCTCCAGGGCGGTGAGGAGTCCGTCTTCGTCCAGGTGGCTCGCGGGGATGCCTCGCGGAGGGAGCTGTGGGGCTGGGGCCGCGGAGAGGAACAGTGCATCGGGAAGCACGCGGCCCTGGTCGCGCAGGCGGCGGGCCGTCTCGAAGGCCACGAACGCCCCCAAGCTGTGACCGAAGAACGCGAAGGACGAGCCGAAGTCCAACGCGAGCACCAGCGCGTCCACCAACTCGTCCAGCCGGGTGAACGGCGCTTCCTCCGCCCGAGCCCCACGCCCCGGGAGCTGCACGCCCCAGACCTCGATGTCCGGGAGCAGGTCCGCCCAGCGGACGTACTCGCCCACGGAGCCGCCGCTGTGCGGGAAGCAGTAGAGGCGCACCGAGGCTTCCGGGCGCCGGATGCGGCACGCGAGCCAGGGAGAAGTCGAGGTCATGCCGGGGAGGACTCCGCGATGAAGCGGGTCAGGCGGGCCACGGTGGGCGCGCGGAAGAGGGACTTCACCTTGAGGGGCGTGGCGACATGCGGACGCAACCGCGCGATGACCTGCGCCGCCATCAACGAGTCGCCTCCCAGCGCGAAGAAGTTGTCGTGGAGCCCGACCCGGGCCAGCCCCAGGACCTCCGCGAATGCGGCGGCGACCCGGCGCACGACTTCGTCCTCTGGCAGCTCCGGCACCTCCATGAGTTCAGGTTCGGGCGGCGGTGACACCAACGTGGCCGGGAGCGCCACGGTCGCGACTGCAGCAGGGGCTTCGACGAGGTAGCGCTGACGTTCGAACGGATACGTGGGCAGAGGCACCCGGCGACGGGCGACGCCTCCATGAAGTCCCTGCCAGGAGATCGCGACGCCCGCGCTCCACAGGCGCCCCGCGGCAGTGAGTGCGCTGACCGCATCGGACGTGTTGTCCGCGGGATGGGGCAGGGTGGCGACCGTGAGGTGTGGTCCTGCCGCGAGGTTCTGGCGCGCGAGCGTCGCCAGGGTTCGTCCGGGCCCGACCTCCAGGAACACGGCGGGCGAACCGGCAAACAACGTGTTCAGCGCGTCGCCAAAACGCACGGTGTGACGCAGGTGCGCGGCCCAGTACGCCGGGTCCACGGCCTCTTCCGCCGTGACCGCCACACCCGTGCGATCGGAGATCCACGGGAGCTGTGGAGGACGCCGCTCGACGCGCTGGACGCAGGCGGTGAACGCGGCCAGTGACGGCTCGACGAGCGGCGAATGTCCCGCGCCTGGAATGCGCAGCAGCTTCGACTCCACACCGCGCTCCATCAGTCGCGCCTGGAGCGCTTCGATCTCCGCCACCGGGCCCGACACCGCGCACTGCGCCGGCCCGTTCACGGCCGCCAGCGCGAGTCCTCCGTGAAGCAGGGGCTCCAGCTCCGACTCGGGCAACGGCACCGCCAGCATGGCGCCCGCGGGCAGACTCGCGAGGATGCGCGAGCGCTCCAGGACCAACCGCAGCGCGTCCTCCAGACGGAACACCCCGGCCACCGTGGCCGCGGCATAGGCCCCCAGGCTGTGGCCCACGACCGCGGAGGGCTGCACGCCCCAGCGCTTCCACAGCCGCGCCACCGCGTACTCGATGACGAACACGGAGAGCTGACCGGTGACGAACTCGCCCATCCGGGCGGAGGCCTGCTCCAGCGCGGCGGCATCCGTGGGATCCGGATGAAGCACCGTCCCCAGGTCGAACCCGAGGAGCGGCGTCAGGTGCGCACGGCACGCGTCCACGGCTTCACGGAACGCGGGCTGTGAACCGTACAGCTCCCGGCCCATGCCCACGTGCTGCCCACCGTGGCCAGGGAACATGAACACCACCTGGCGCTCGCTGGCCTCCTGTTGCGCGATGCCCTCTTGTTCAGACAGGGCGCGAAGGACGTCCGGGGTGTCCTCGCCCACCGCGAATGCTCGGTGCTTGTGCGCGGCACGCCCCATCTGGAGCGTCCAGGCGACGTCACCCAGCTCAGCCTCTGGATGCGCGCGCAGGTGCCCTTCGAGCCGCTCCACCGCGCGGGCCAGCGAGGCGGGACCGTGGGCCGACAGCACCATCAACCGCGGTGAGCGCGAACGCTCGGAGGCGGGCAGGGTGGGTGCCTCTTCCAGCACGGCGTGCGCGTTGGTGCCGCCAATGCCCAGCGAGCTGACACCGGCCCTCCGAGGATGACTACCGGTGTCCCAGTCCCGCAGCTCCGTGTTCACGCGAAAGGGGCCGTGCTCGAAGTCGAGCTCCGGGTTGGGTCGTTCGAAGTTCAGGCTCGGCGGCAGCTTCCGGTGCTCCAGCGCGAGCACCGTCTTGATGAAGCCCGCCACGCCCGCCGCCGCGTCCGTGTGGCCAATGTTCGTCTTCACCGAACCCAGCCAGCAGGACCGGGGCTCACGCGCACCGAAGGCCTTCGTCAGCGCGGCGACCTCGATGGGATCGCCCAGCCGGGTGCCGGTGCCATGTGCTTCCAGGTAGCTGATGCTCGCGGGGTCCACGCCCGCGGCATGCAGGGCGGTCTCGATGACGCGGGACTGGCCCTCCACGCTCGGCGCGGTGAAGCCGATCTTCCCGGCGGCGTCGTTGTTGACGGCGGTGCCTCGGAGGACGGCGCGGATGGTGTCCCCATCCTCCAGCGCATCCGCGAGCCGCTTGAGCACGACGATCCCCGCGCCGTTGCTGCCCACCGTGCCCTGTGCCCGAGCGTCGAACGCGCGGCAGCGGCCGTCCGGGGACAGCGGCCCGCCCTCGCTGTAGTGACCGAACCGGGGCGGCACATGCACCGACGCGCCCCCCGCCAGCGCGATGTCACAGTCCCCCGCGAGCAGTGCCTGCGCGGCCAGGTGGATTGCGACCAGTGACGTGGAGCACGCGGTCTGCACCGTGACGGCCGGCCCGCGAAGCCCCAGCTTGTAGGCCACGCGGCTGGTGAGGAAGTCCACGCCCGTGGCCAGCCGGAGCTGCCAGTCACTGGCCCCTGCCAGCAGATCCCTGCGGGCTCGAAGTGCGGACAGATAATCCGTCTCACTGCCACCCGCGTAGATGCCGATGGCACCCCGGTACCGAGCCGGATCATACCCGGCGTCCTCCAGCGCCTCCCGCGCGCACTCCAGGAACACCCGGTGCTGCGGATCCAGCATCAGCGCTTCCTGCGGTGACATGCCGAAGGCCTGCGCGTCGAACCGGTCCGCATCCGTGACCAGACCGAACGCGGGCACCTCCTCGCCGATGGCGCGCTCGGTGGGAGGTTCGGCGCAGGGCTGGCCGTCCGGACCGAAGAAGGTGATGGATTCGACACCGCCGGCCAGGTTGGACCAGAACTCCGCCGCGTTGGCCGCACCCGGAAGCCGGCACGCCAGTCCCACCACCGCGAGGTGCGCCGAACGGTCCTCCTCCTCCATCACGTCGAGCGGCGCGCTCATTCCACTTCCTCCCGCGAGCGGTCCGACGACAGCCGACCCTGACGCCCCAGCAGGCGCGCACGTCCACTGAGCCGTTGCTCCTGGCGCTGTGCCTGCGCGGCCGCGGCCTCGCCGCCATCGTCGCGGCCCTGGAGGTGCCCGGCGAGCACACGAACCGTGGGGAACTCGAACAGCGTCACCATGGGGACGTCATGGCCCATGCGGTGCTTCAGGAGGTGCTGCACCTGGGCCAGCAGCAGCGAGTGGCCACCGAGGTCGAAGAAGTTGTCCTCGGCGCCCACGTGCTCCAGGCGCAGCGTCTCGCACCAGATGGTGGCGATCCGCCGCTCGTGCTCGTTCGCGAGCGGGACCCGAGGCGCCTGGGTTCCAGGCGTGGGTTCGGGCAGCGCCCGCTCATCCACCTTGCCACCGTGGGTGAGTGGCAGCGCCTTCAGCTCCACGTACGCGGAGGGGATCATGTACGCCGGCAGCTCGCGCGCCAGGTGCTCACGCAGCCGCGCCGGTGAAGGCAGGGGCTGGCCCACGAGTGGCACCAGATAGCCGACCAACTGGGGCGCTCCACCGGGAGGGCTCCATGCGCGGACGTGCGCCTCCGCGAGTCCCGGATGCGTGCGCAGGCGGACCGCGACCTCCGCGGGCTCCACGCGGAAGCCTCGGATCTTGAGCTGCGCGTCCATGCGGCCCAGGAACTCGAGCATCCCGTCCGGACGGCACAGGACCCGGTCGCCCGTGCGGTACATGCGCGCGCCTGGCGGTGCCGCATACGGGTCGGGGACGAAGCTCGCGGCGGTGAGGTCCGGGCGATTCAGATAGCCGCGCGCCACGCCGGCACCGCCCACGTACAGCTCTCCAGCGACGCCCGTGGGGACAGGTTGCAGCTCCGCGTCCAGGACATAGGCCGTGGTCCCGTCGATGGGCTGACCGATGGCTGGCAGTGTCTCGACGGGCCCTGAGGGCAGCACTTCGCCGGAGGTGGCCGTGACGGTGGTCTCGGTGGGGCCGTACTGATTGAACAGCCGCCACGGCAGTCCGGGCACGGGACGCGCGTGGAGCCGGTCACCGCCCGCGAGCACGGTGCGCAGTTCACATGACGCCGGCCATGGCAGGGCCAGCAGACGTTCCGCGAGCGCGGTGGGCAGGTCCGTGAAGGTGATGCGCTCGGAGAGAAGCCAGGCTTGGAGCCGCTCCGGGGACAGGCGCACGTCCTGTCCGGGGACATGCAACGTCGCGCCCGCGGTGAGGGCAGGCCAGAGTTCCGCGACGGATGGATCAAACGCGGGCGAATAGAGCAGCGTGGTGCGGCTGCTCGGCTCAAGTCCGAATGCGCGCCGGTGCCACCCGACAAGGTGGGCCAGTGCGCCGTGCTCCACCACCACGCCCTTGGGGACGCCCGTGGAGCCAGAGGTGTACATGACGTAGGCCCGCTGTCCGGGCCGCACCTCCGTGGGCAGGCCTCCCTGGGGCGTGCCGGGGCCATGGAAGGACTCGATGCGCACGCGCTTCACCGTGGCGGGGAGTCGTTCCGCGAGCGGCCCGGTGGTGATCACCTGACGCACGCCAGCGTCACCCAGGATGAGCGCGATTCGTTCGGCCGGATGCTCCGGATCCAGGGGCAGGAAGGCGGCACCGGACAGCATCACGCCCAGCTCGGCCGTCACGAACTCCGGGCCACGAGGCGCGCAGACGCCGACAACCGACTCCACGCCCACGCCGTGCGCGTGAAGATGCTCGGCGATCAGCGTCGCGCCCCGGACCAGCTCCGAATAGGTGAGGGTGCCTGTCTCGTCGCGCACCGCCACGGCGTCAGGGGTCCGCAGGGCCTGAGCCAGGACCTGCTGATGCACGGGCGGATCCGCGCTGACGGACTTCGTGGAGCCGTTCGCCAGGAGGACCTGTCGCTCCGCGTCCGCAAGCATCGGCAGCCGCGACACTGGTATCCCCGGGGTGGCCACCGCGGCCTCGAGCAACCGGAGGAAGTGCGCGGCCATCCGCTCCATGGTCGAGCGGTCGAACAGGTCCCGGTTGTACTCCCAGATGAGTGAGATGCGCGCGTCACCGCGCTCGCGGTCGCCCAGGTGCCGGCCCGCGTGCGGAATGGCGACGACGTCCAGGTCCACCTTCGACGACCCATTGCCTCGCTCGAAGATGGTGCACGAGGCATCCCCCAGCCGAGGGCTCCGCACGGCCGAATCGTGAAAGCTGAACATGGCCTGCACGAGCGGATTGCGGCTGGGGTCGCGCTTCACGCCCAGGCCTTCGATCAGTTTGAGGAACGGATACGTCTGATGCTCGGCCGCCGCCACGGTGAGGTCGCGCACCTGACGGACCAGCTCGCGGAACGACGGCGCGCCGGAGACGTCACACCGGAGCACCACGGCGTTGACGAACATCCCGATGACATTCTCGATGTTCCGGACGCCCGCCCGGGCCGCGAACGCCGAACCGATGCACAGGTCCTGCTCGCCGGTGTAGCGATGCAGCAGCGTGGCGAAGGCGGCGAAGAGGGCGTTGAACAGGGTCACGCCCTCCTGCTGGCAGAAGGCACGAAGGGCGCCGGGCAGGGCGGGCGGCAGTTCCAGCCGGAGCAGGTCGCCCTTGAAGGTCTGCACGCGGGGGCGTGGGTGATCGGTGCGCAGCGGCAGCACCTCCGGAGCACCGGCCAGCCGCGTCCGCCAGAAGTCGAGCTGGGCCTTCATGGCCGGACCATCGAGCGCCTCGCGCTGCCATGCCGCGAAGTCGCGGTACTGCACCGGAAGCTCCGGGAGCGGCGAGGACTCACCGCGCAGATATGCGTTGTAGAGCGCGTCCAACTCCCGCATCAGCACGGAGAAGGACACGCCATCGTGGACGACGTGGTGCTCCACGAGGACCAGTTCGTGATCATCCGGAGCCAGACGGACCACGGTCCAGCGCACGAGCGGCGGTTCGAAGAGCGACAGGGGCCGCCGCAGTTCCTGGCGAAGGGCCTCTTCACGCCGGTGTTCACGCTCGACCGAGGGCAGCCCGGACAGGTCGATCAACGGGACCTGCACCGGCGTCACGGGAAGGACGCGCTGCCACGGTCGGCCGTCGATTTCCTCGTAGGTCGTCCGCAGCAATTCGTGGCGCCGGGTGATCTCCGTCAGCGCGCGTTCGAGCACCGCCAGGTCCAGCCCACCCAGCACGCGGAGGGTCGTCTGCGCCTGGTAGGAGATGCTGCCGGGAGACAGCTTCTGGAGGAACCAGACCTGCTCCTGTTGCACGGACAGCGGTGCCCGTTCGGGGTCGGCGGCGCGGACCACGGGAGGCAGCACGTCCTTCGAGGGCTCGGCACGACGCGGCTCCAGCACGTTCGCCAGCTGGGAGATGCGACGGTGCGCGAAGAGCTCCGTCAGCGACAGCGGGAGCCCCAGCACCTCCGCGACCCGCGCGGTGATCCGAGTGGCCAGCAGCGAGTGACCGCCCAGTTCGAAGAAGTCGTCCTCGATGCCAATCCGCTCCAGGCGCAGCTCCTCCTGCCACACCTGGACGAGTCCACGCTCCAGCTCCGTGCGAGGCGCGACATAGGCGCTGCTTCGGGTCGCGTGGGCTTCGGGCGTGGGCAGCGCCTGGGCGTCGACCTTGCCGGTGGGGCCGAGGGGTAGGGCGTCCACGACGACGAAGGTCCGGGGCAGCATGGCCTCGGGGAGCCAGGCGCGGAGGTGCTCGCGGAGCTGCTCCGTCCCGGGAACGGCCCGAGCGTCCTTGGGCGCGAACCACGCCACGAAGAAGACGTCCTGGCCCTCGGTCCCAACGGTACTGCGAGCCATGACGTGCGCGGCCCCGACGTGCGGATGGGTCAGCAGCGCGGCAGTGATCTCCGCGGGCTCGATGCGGATGCCGCGTACCTTCACCTGCCAGTCGGAACGGCCATGGAACTCCAGCGAGCCATCCGGCAACCGGCGGCCCAAATCTCCCGTGCGATACAGCCGTTCGCCGCCGAACCGGGAGAACGGATCCGGAATGAACCGGTCCGCGGTCAGGTCCGGTGAGCCGACGTAACCGCGAGCCAATCCGGGCCCACCGATGAACAACTCACCGGTCTCGCCATCCGCCACGGGCCGCAGCTCCGGACCGAGGACGTGCACCTCCACGCCGCCGATGGGACGGCCAATGGAGGGCAGCCGTTCCCCGGCCGATGCGTCACCGGAAGGGACGACACCGGACGTGCTGTAGATGGTGCACTCGGCGGGGCCGTAGCCGTTCACGAGTTGGAACGGCAGCCCGGGCCTGGGGTGCAGGTGCAGCCGGTCGCCGCCGGTGAGGATCAGGCGCAAGGCGCAGGACTCGGGCCAGGACAGCGGGAGGACGCGTTCGGCCAGCGGCGTGGGAAGGAAGACGCAGGTGATGTCCCGAGCCAGGAGCCAGTCCTGCAGCCTCTGGGGCGACAGTCGGGTCTCCTCGTCGGGCGGCAGCTCCAGTCGAGCGCCCGCGGCCAGCGACGGCAGGAGCGTCATGACGAAGGCGTCGAAGCCGGGCGAGGCCACCACGCCAATGCGATCCGCGGGCGACAGGCCAAACGCGCCGAGGTGGTACCCGGTGAACGCGGACAGCGCACGGTGGCTGATCATCACGCCCTTGGGCAGTCCGGTGGAGCCCGAGGTGTAGATCACGTACGCGAGGTGATCCGGCTGGACGGTGACGCCCGGGTTCACGTCCGGGAACGACTGGAGCTCCAGTGCCTCCGGAGCGAGGAGCTGGATGCCGTCCGCCGCGAGCCGCTCCACCGCCGGCCCCGTGCCGATGACGAATCGTGCTCCCGCCGAAACGGCCATGTATCGCAGGCGTTCGGAAGGGGCGGACGGGTCCAGGGGAAGCCAGGCCGCGCCGGACTTGAGAACACCCAGGACGGATGCCACCAGCTCAACGCTTCGCGGAAGGCAGACGCCGACGAGGACATCCGGTCCGGCGCCTCGGGCGATCAGCGCATGGGCCACCCGGTTCGCGTGCGCATTCAGCGCGGCGTGGGTGAGGGAGCGGACCCGGGAGGCAACGGCGATCTGGGAGGAAAGTTCGGTCGCTCGTCGCTTGACGAGCTGATGGACGGGGGGCAGCAAGAATCCTCCAACCGGCGCCGCACCAGTCCTAAGAAAATCAAGCGTTTAGCGGATTTGGGCCGTTTTCAGGATTTTACATGACCCGGTGACACACCGTGAGACAGAGCTGTCACATGGCTCGTACCGCCTCACGCCCGTGCAAGTGCAGGGACTGAGTCTCTGACGAGGCGCTGGGCGTCTGCGTTTGGCAGGCGCCCAGCATGTCGCAGACGACGTATGCGTAAGGGGCCCAGGGGCAGAGAGGACGGGCCCCAATGAACCCCAGCCAGTCTCTCTGGAATGTCAGGCCGCGACGTCAATCCAGAGCGCGTTGCAGTCCTGCGAGGAGCGCAGCGTCAGGCCTCCCCGGTGCAGCTGTGCCCCCTCGCCCCTGGCGAGGACTCGCCCTTGCCCCAGTTGCAGGGCGGCATCCAGGGACAGCAGATAGCCGGCACGTCCCGGGGCCACCTCGAGTGCGGTGTCCTGTCCCGCCGCCAGGTCCAGCCACCACACGCGCGCGTCGCTCCGAAGGGGCATCACCTCGTCCCCGGCCATCAGGTGGCGGCCTCCTCGTGCATCGTGCGGTACGGAGCGGCGGAAGTAGGCGGGTGCACCGCCGTGCTGCTTGGGGGTGAACCACAGCTGAAGCATCCGCGTGTCTTCATCCGTCTCGTTGCCCTCGGCGTGGACCATGCCGTCCCGGGCCGAAATCAACTGCACCTCGCGTGGGCGCAGGGTCGCCCCGTGGGACTGGTCCCCGTGGTGGCTCAGCTCGCCGCTGAGGACGATGCTCAGAATCTCCATCTCCCGGTGCGGGTGGAGCGGGAAGCGCGAGCGCGGCGCGAAGGTGGCATCCGCCAGGACCAGAAGGCTGCCGAGCGGGCGTCCCTGGCCTGCGCTGGGGCCCACGGTGGCGATGAAGTGGTCGTGCAGGCGCAGCCAGGGCAGCTCCGTGACCGGCAAGGACGAGAGCGGGCGCAGGCGGACGTCAGCGACGGGCGCAGGCTTTGGAGGAGGGGAACAGCCGAGCACGGTGAGCCCCAACAGCTGGGCGCCGCCGCGCACCAGCGCACGGCGTCCGAGCTTCACGCCTCGCTCCTTGCCCGCTTCGTCGCCCGAGCGAGCGCTTCGAGCATGCGCGGTCCGGTCATGAAGCCGCTCGCGAGCACTTCGAGGCCGGCGCCGCCACGGAAGAGCACGGTGGGGAACCCGCTCACGCCCAGGGCCCGGACCTCCTGGAACTCGTTCGCCGTCGCCCGCTTCGCGTCCGCATGGTCGAACCGGTTCAGGAACACCCTGAAGTCGAGGCCGTGCGCGGCGCAGATGCTCTCGTAGAAGGCCGCCACGGTCGGGTCCTCTCCGTCGGCGTAGAACTTCCGCTGAATGGAGGCAAACACCTCGTACGCGCGCGTCTCCGGTCCCGGCATCTCCTCGAGCATCCCGCGCATGACGAGGAACGCGCGGCACGCAGGCTCGGTGTCGTAGTTGAACTCCGCCCGGTCGAGGAACCGGGTGGAGAACGGCTGCCCGGTGCGCGCGGCAATCTCTTCCCAGTGGTGGCGCAGGAAGCCTTTGAACCGCTCGTTCCAGGGGTCCCCGCCTCCTGCACGGAGCCCGCCCACCCGGATGCGGAAGGGGATACCCCTGCGGATTGCCTCCGCCTCCAGTTCGCGGAGGCCGGGCGATCCCCCCCAGCACCAGGAGCACATCGGGTCCCCCACATAGAGCACTTCTCCCACGGGCCCCTCGGCGCTCGGCCCGGCGCTCGTCTGCGCCGCGCCGGGGAGCGCGCACGTCCCAGTCTCGGGGTCACACAGCGCCTGCACGTCAGAGGGCGTCTCGTGCTCGTTGTCGTGAGGGACAGGGACCATGTGTTGCTCCTGCGGGAGTGGCGTCATTGCCACGCCCCGAGAGATAGCCCCAGCCCCCGACGTTGACGACGCCCGCGGACGCGCACAGCATGTGCGTTCATGCACATCGCCTGGGACGACCTGCAGACGGTGGAGGCGCTGGTGCGCACGGGGAGCGTCGTGGGCGCGGCGCGCGAGCTCTCGCTGCGCCACTCGACCATCTCGCGGCGGGTGGACGCCCTCGAGCGCGTGCTCGGGGTGCCGCTCTTCCTGCGTGGGGCGACGTTGCGCCCGACGCCGCTCGGCCTCGCCATTGCCGAGCGCGCGGGCCGCATGCACCCCCACGCCCTGGACGTGGGGGCACTCATCGAGGAGCAGCGCCGGGCGCGCGCAGGCCGGCTCGTCATCACCACGAATGAAGTGCTGGCGTCACTGCTGTTCGGCGCGCTGCGCACGTGCGGCTTCGCGCAGCGGGTCCAGGTGCGCATCTCCGAGAGCGAACTGGCGCTGGAGCCCGGGGTGACGGATCTGGCCTTACGGCCGAGTCACACGCCGGGCGGTGCGCTGCGGGGACAGCAACTGGGGAGGCTGCGGCTCGGAGTGTTCCGGGCGCGGGCCGCAAGGCAAGACTCGGCGGCCTGGGTCCTGCCATCAGGGAACCTGCGCACCCGATCCTCCATGCGCTGGTGGAAGGCTGTCCCTGAGGACGCGGAGTCCCTCGTGGAGTGCGACACGCTGCTTGGAATCAGGGCTGCCTGCGTCGCGGGTCTGGGGCGGAGCGTGCTCCCGGCGCTGCTCGCGGAAGGGGACCCGCGCCTGGTGCTGGAGGAGGAACTCCCGGGCGGCCCACCAGTGTGGCTGCTGTCCGCCGCCACCCGGCGCGCGGACGTGGCCCTCCGGCGGGCGCGGGAGTCACTCTCCAAAGCACTCCGGAGCGCCCCAGGCGTGTGGGAGGCCTGAGGTCCTCAGGACGGGAAGGCGCTCTCCCTGAGCGATCTTCTCGACGGCCGAAGCCAAAGAGAAAGGTTCTCGCGTCGCGGGTCACCAAAACCACGGAACACTCTTCATTAGCCCGGCGGCGGCACCGCCCAACACCAGCCAGGCCGAGTTGACCCGCCAGCGAAGAAGCAACACCGCGCCGAACACGGCCAGGGCCACCGTCCAGCCATCCACCAATGCCGCGCGTCCCAGCTGCCATGTCACCACGGCCATGAGGGCCAGCGACGCCGCGTTGACGCCATCGAGCACCGCACCCGCGGTCCGAGACCGGCGAAGCCGGGGCACCAGGGGGCCGCTCAGCGCCACGAAGACGAAGGCGGGCAGGAAGATGCCCAGCGTCGCGAGCCCCGCGCCGGGCGTTCCGCCCACCAGGTAGCCGATGAATGTCGCCGTGGTGAAGACAGGGCCCGGCGTGAACTGGCCCACGGCCACCGCGTCCAGGAGCTGGGCCTCGGTGAGCCAGCCCCAGCGTTCGACGAGATCCGCTCGGAGGAAGGCAAGCAGGACGTAGCCGCTGCCGAACAGCACGCTGCCGACCTTGAGGAAGAACAGGAAGAGGCCACCCAAGCTGAACGGCACGGCGGCCGTGGCAGCCATGACTGTGACGCCGTGGAGGGCGAAAGGCGTCAGCGTGAGCGCCGACCTGGAAGCTGGAGCGGATCGAAAGTGGTTCCAGGCCGCCAGGGAACCGCCGGCCAGGGCCAGGATGAGCAGTTCGTTGACGCCAAGAGCACTCGCCACGGCTGAACCGGCGGCCACGGCGATCCGGGGGCGCGTCGTCAGGGCCGTCTTACCGAGGCCCCACAGGGCCTGGAGCACCACGGCCAGGATGACGGGTTTCACGCCGTACAGCAGGGCGCCGGCTTGCGGCAGGGTGCCAAAACGCACGTAGGCCCACGCCGCCGCGAGCGTCAGGAGCATCGCCGGGACGATGAAGCACGTGCCGGCCACGAGCAGTCCGGGCCAGCCGGCACGCCGGTGGCCGAGGTGGATGGCCAGCTCCGTGGAGTTCGGGCCCGGGATGAGGTTGGTGGCGCCAAGCAGGTCGAGGAACTCCTCAGGGGACAGCCACCGGCGCCGCCGAACGAGTTCGTCTTCCATCATCGCGATGTGCGCGGCAGGGCCCCCGAAGGCCGTCAGACCCAGCCGGAGGAAGACCTGCGCGACCTCGCCAAGCGAGCCCCGGGTGACGTCGCCGGAATGAGGGGAGTCCATGCGCCGAAGGAGCCTCGTCGTGAACCAGAACCGGCGGAAAGCGCGGCCATGGTGCCACGGCGCCGGGCAGGGACGATCCTCAACGACCCCCACCTAGGCCCCAGAGGCTTAGTTTACATAACGCTTCTTATCAGACCTTATGACTGGGGGTCCCCCAAGGATTCCAGGCGCTTCCCCGGCCCGCCCAGGGCCTCCATGGACGTTCGCGTAACCGGCCCAGCCCGCGCCTTGGTTCCGCCGTTCATGTGTCGCCGGGCTCATCGACGTGGTCCAGGTACGCCTCCAGCCATGCGTCCACCCATCGCCGAACATATCGTCGGCCACCAACCGCCCGGCATCGGCCGTGGAATCTCGTGCTTCCCGAGCCCGGCTCCGGAACGTACCTTGCCGCCCCATGCGCCTCTTCCGACGAACCGGACTCGCCGCGCTTTGCGGCCTCACCGCGGCCCTGCTGACGGGCTGCCCTGACAAGACGGCCCAGGCCCCCGTGGACGGCGGCGTTACCAGCGCCACGGCGGCCCCGGACTCGGGTCCCGAGGCCGTGGTCTTCACGCTCCAGTACCTGTCGCCGGATGGTGGCTCCGCGCTCATCCCCCTGGCTCTGGAGGAAAAGCCGCTCGTGGAGCCCACCTCCGACCTGGAGCTGCGCAGCACCCTGGGCCTCAAGAACTACCGCGTCCGGCTCATGGACGAAGCCGACCGGGCCATGGTCTCCGACGACTCCGTGTCCGAGGCCGATGACGGCCTCGTGTACCGCATCCACCTGCCGCAGCCGCTCAAGACCGGCTACTCGTACACCCTCGTCGTGGACTCGCAGACCGGCACGTCGTTCCAGGACTCGCTCGGCCGCGACGTCGAGGACCTCCGGGCTTCGTTCCAGATCATCGGCGACAAGGAAAAGCCCAAGCCGCCTCCGCCGCCCGCCAAGGGCGGCAAGAAGAAGTCCAGGTAGCCGTCACTCCTGCGTTTCGGACTGCCCCGGCGCCTGATCCGGCAACGGCTCGGGCGTGGCCGGTGCCGGGGTCGGCAGGTTCAGCGCCGTGCGCAGCTCCCGCAGCTTCGCCTGGATGAGCCGCATGTTCCCCGGGCCCATCCGCAGCAGGTGCTTCTGGGCCTTGCTCAGGCCCTCCAGCTCCGGCGACGCATAGACATACAGCGCGCCCTTGGACTCCACCTCCACCGGCCCCTTCGGCACCGGCACCACCAACAGGTGCTGGATGGCTCGGCCGAACGCCGTCTCGAAGTGCTGATCCGGCGGTGCAATCTCCCGGTACGCCTGATCGAAGAGCGGCTTCAGCTCCCGGTACACCATCGCCGCGCCGGACGCGTCCAGCGACCCCAGCACCCGCGCCACCAGGTCGTAGCGCGCGTAGCTCAACGGCGCGATCTCCGAGCGCCCGTTCGCCCCGGCCGCGCCCACCTGGAACGCCCCCACGGGCGCCATGAACAACAGCGAAGCCCGAGGACTCTCGCCTTCAGCGATGTTGCTCACGGACGCGGTGAACCGGCGCGCCAGGTCGCGCTCCTGGAGCCACTTCGCCAACTCCGGGTCCACCGACAGCTTGCCCACCAGGTCGCGGATGCGGCCGTCGCTCTCCGGCAGCGACACCTCCGGAGGCACCTCCGCCACGCCAGCGTCCACGACGGGCGTTGCCGTCACCACCGGCGCCTCGGACTGCCGCCTCAGGCCGAAGTACGAACCGACCACGCCCACGACCATCAGCGCGACCAGGATGCCCAGGACCTTGCCCCGAGACGGTGCCTTCGGCGGCTCGGCCTCCGGCGTCGGCGGAATGGCTCCAGGGCCCTGATTCACGAAGTTCGGATCGCTCATGGTCCCGGACCTTACAGACAGGCCTCCGAGCCATTCCACGCGCGCGTGAACAATCCGCGCCGTCTGTGTTCACCGCGCGGAGAGGACCTCGTCTGGCAGGCGCCAGAGCTGGCCGTCCTCCGGCGACAGAATGAAGCCGCCGGGCAACAGGTGCACCGACGTGACGGCCTCCGTGGACAACGGCAGCTCCCACGCGCACACGGGCCGCAGCGACGCGGGGTCCAGTTGAAGCAGGTACCACTCCCCCGCCTCCAACAGGTCCTCCACCGCCACCAGCACCGCCCGCTCCGTCACCAGCCCGCTGTACCCCGTGGCGAGCGTGCCCTGCTCCGGCAGCAGGAACTCCGCCGCCAGCGTGGCCTCCGGGTACGTCCAGCGCCGCACCCAGGTGCCGCCCACGCCAACGAAGCCCGAGCCGTCCAGAAGGAACCCCGCCGGATAGAACGGCGCCTCCACCGAAGCCACCGCCGCGCCACGCACGAGCCCCGTGGCGCCGCGCTCCACGAACGTGAGCCACGTGCCCTCCTGGCCCAGGCTCACCGCCACGCCCATCACCGGCAGGCTCGGATGCGGCATCCATTCGTGCAGCCCGTCCAGGTCGTCTTCACCCAGCGTCGGCGCCCCGAGCTCGAGCCCCGCCTCCGTCCCCGCTACGTCCGATAACGTTCGGGCATCCAGGACGCGCAGCGACGCCCGCCCATCCTGGACGCCGCTCGTCCACAGGCCCTCGCCGGTGATGTCGAACCCCAGGGCCTGCGTGTTCCGCGTCCAGGTCCGCGCGGGCGTGTCCACCGGACTCCCGTCCAGCGCACGGCCCACCATCTCGATGCGCCCCGGGCCCAGCACCGCCGCGCACCCGAGCGACGGATGCAACGCCACGAGCCCCGCGGTCCTGGGCAGCTCCAGCGCACGCTCCGGCGGCCAGGACTCCCGCGCCCCGAGCACGGCCAGGCGCCGCATTCCCACGGCCAGCCCCACCGCGACGTCCGAGCCCGAGGCCGCGGGAGGCAGCACGAAGCCGTCACCCGCCCACTCCGCGTCCATCACCGGCAGGGTCGTGATCCGGGTGAGCGCCACGCGGCGGCTGGGGATGCCCCACGGCGTGCCGGGCCGCGGCCGGCCAACCCAAGGCACGACCTGGCCGCTCAGGAATCCTGCTCCATGGCCCGCACGCGCGCGAGCGTGTCCACGTCGCGCTCGGTGGGGCCCAACTCCAGGAGCAGCCGGCTCACGTCGTACAGCAGGTCGCCGCGCTCGAAGACCTTCAGCCGGGGGACGTCCAGGTTCAGGTCGTCCGCGCCCTTGTTGTACGCAAGGTCCATCAGCGACCGGAGCTGGAACGAGTCGTAGAGGTTGTACTCGACCAGGTAGCGCAGGGCCTCCACGTCGCCGCGCCGCAGGTACGCACGCCACAGCAACACCGCGTCGTAGCCGTTCGCCCCCTTCAGGTGCGGCGGCCGTCCCACGCCCAGCTTCTCCTCGATCTCCTTCAGCCCGCCGCCCATCCCCAGCCGCCGCGTCACGAAGCGCAGGTCGATGTGCGCCTCCGGCACCGGGAAGTTCTTCTCGCCGAAGTACTCCTTCAGCACCGGCACGTCGAAGCACGAGCCGTTGAACGTCACCCACAGCCGCCGCTTCGCCATGGCCTCTGGCAGCGCGTCCATGTTCCGGCCCTGGATGAAGACGTGCAGCCCCGCGGCGTCGAACAGGCTCACCACCGTGGGCACCTGCGTCTTGCTGCCGTCCGTCTCGATGTCGAAGTAGACGGCGTCGTCCTGGAACTCCGGGAACAGACGCCAGTGCTCGCGTGGCGGCACCATGCGGGCCAGGTCCTTCAAGTCGCGCCGGGCCAGCGCCGCCCGGGCCTCCGCGATGCGCTCGCGGGCCGCCGTGTCCGCCTTGCGGCTGATGACGATGCCGCCGTCCGGGAAGTCATCCCAGGTCCGGATGCCCTTGGACCACAGGTCCTTCTCGCGCCACGGCCCCACGCCGGGGATGAGCTGGAACGTGTGCAACAGCATCAATCGAGCGCACCCAGCCTTCCCGCCAGCAGATCATCCAGGAGCGGCACGTCCGCCTCGCAGAACGGCAGCGCCTGCATCTCCGTGGGCGTGTGGAACGCCAGCTGGTGCGCGCCCAGCGGCTTCGGCTCACCGGACACAATCGTGGCCGCGAGCAGCACCAGCTCCACCGTGAGGTCCGGGTACGTGTGCCGGCCCTCCCACAGGCGGCGGCCCACGGACAGCTCCACGTCCAGCTCCTCGCGGCACTCGCGCGCGAGAGCGGCCTCGTCCGTTTCGCCCGCCTCCACCTTGCCGCCGGGGAACTCCCAGAGGAGCGCGCGGCTCCCACCGGGAAGGCGCTGCTGGACCAGGTACCGCGGCCCGCCGTCTTCCGGACCGGGCCTGGGAATCAGCGCGGCCACCACCCGCACCGTCCGGGGCACGGCGCGCGTCACCCGCGCGGCCCCTTCTTCACGTCGTTCATGTCCAGCGCGTACAGGTACGCGTTGTTGGACAGCACGTACACCCGCGAGCCCACCACGAACGGCGGCGCGGAGATGCCCACGCCCGGGTTCCACGCCAGGCGCGACTTGCCCGTCGTCGGATCCACGAACAGCAGCGCACGCTCGTTGGGCACCAGGAGCATTCCCCGCGCCAACACCGGAGCGAACGCCGTCTTGTCCTTGAGGGGGAGCGACCAGATGAGCTTCCCCGTCTCTCCCAGGTAGGCGTCCAGGCGGCCGTCGCCAGTGGCGAACACCACCTCGCCGCGCGACAGGAGCGACGTCAGGCCACCCACGCTGGCGTTCCAGATGACGGCGCCGGTGTCCGCCTCCAGGGCGTACAGGCCGTTCTTGTACGAGGCCACATACAGCCGCCCCGCCGAGTCGATGGCGGGCGTGGTGTCCACGTCCAGGAACTCCGTGCCCGCGCCCGACAGGGACTTCTCCCAGACGACGCCGCCGTCCTCCACCTTGAGGGCGACGAGGAAGCCGTCGGAGAAGCCGACGTACGCGGTGTCCTGGTCCACCTTCGGCGCGGAGGCGCCCCGGATGGTGAAGCCGGACGGCGGATCGCGCCGGTACTGCCACACCCAGGTGCCGTCCGTGGCCTTCACCGCGAACACCGTGTCGGTGTCCGTGGCCACCAGCACCAGGCCGTCCGCGAGCACCGGCACCGTGGCCAGGGACTCGCTGGTGGCGTACTTCCACTTCACCGCGCCGGTGCGGCCGTCCAGCGCGTACAGCACGCCATCACCGCCCGGCAGGTAGACGACGCCCTCGCTGACCAGGCCGCCCGCGAGCGCCCGGGCCCCCGTGCGGAAGGTCCAGGACACCTTCGCGTCCGGCCCCACCGCGCGGACGTAGCCGTCACGCGTCTGCACGATGACGTTCCGGCTCTCCGGGTCGTACACCGGAGAGGCGGGCTCGCGCGGCGAGTACTCCAGCAGCGGGACCTTGTCGACGAGCCCCGTCCACCAGTTCACCTGGAAGAAATCCACCGGCGGCTGACGGGGCGCCGCGGGCAGCTCCGGGTTGCCGTACAGCGGCGCCGTCGCGCACCCGGCCAGGAGCCCTACCCCGGCCACCATTCCCACCCACCGCTTCCACCGAGCAAGCCGCATGGTCATGAGCGCGCTACGGCTGCCCCGAGTCCGTGGCCGGCGCGGCGGGAGGTGCCGGCGTAGGCACCTTCACGCCCTCCGCGGCCAGCACCGCCATGCGCTCGGTGGCCTGACGGGCCGCGGCGCTGTTCGGGTGGTCCGTCGGAATCTTCGACAGCACCTGGGCGGCGTCGTCCTTCTTGCCCTGGAGAATCAGCATGCGCGCCTTGTGGTACGCGCCCATGCCGACCAGATACTCGCCGGTGTCCGCCTTCTCCATCGCCTCGAAGGAGGTGATGGCCTGGGCGTAGTCACCCTTGGCCTCGTAGGCGTAGCCCTGGCCTTCCAGGGCGCTCGCGCGCAGGGCGTCGTTCTCCGGGGCGCCCTTGAGGAAGACGTCCAGGGACGCCAGGGCGTCGTCGTTCTTGCCCAGCCGGAACTCGGCCTTGGCCTGCGGCAGGGCGGCCGTCGTCGCCGAGCGGGTGCCGCCGTGCTCCTTGCGGAAGGCGGCCAGCTGCTTCACGACCTCCTCGTCGCGGGCCCCCTCCGTGGGGAACGGGGGCTCCGTGGCGGACGGGTCCGCCGGGTCCACGCCCGTCACGGGGCGGTCCAGGACGGTGAGCGCCTGGCCCAGGGCCATGGAGGCAGTCTCCTCGCCGCGCTTGGAGACCTCACTGGCGATGGCCACGCCCACCGCGCCCAGCACGAGCACGCCCGCGCCGATGGCGAGGAACTTCTGGCGCTGCATCAGCCAGTCCCGCGCGTCCGCTCCCGCCTTCTGGAAGGCGTCCGGCTGACGAAGCTCCTGCTGGCGAATCTTCTCGGTCTTCTGCTGGGCCACGATGAGGGGACCTCTCTCCGGCTCGACGGTGCTCTTCGCTCTGGGAAAGCGGCGCACTGTAAAGAGCGCCCGCTGGGAGTGTCAACGCGCGAGCGCGGTCAGTCGCGCCCTGCCCGCTTCCCGCCCTTGCCACCCTTGCCGGCCAGGTGCGGCTTCTTGCGCGCCTCGCGCTTGGCCTTGCCTGGCCGCTCGCGGAAGAGCAGGCGGATGGGGACCCGCAAATCGAACGTCTTGCGGATCTGGTTGGTGATGTACCGCTTGTACATGTCCGGCACGCCCTGCGGCTCGTTGCAGGTGAGGGTGAAGGTCGGCGGGGCCGCCGCCACCTGGGCGATGTAGTACAGGCGCAGCGGCTTGCTCTTCACGATGGGCGCCGGGTTGTTGTCCACCATGTAATCCAGCAGCTTGTTGAGCTGCGGGGTGGGCGCCCGGAAGCGGAACTGCTTGGCCAGCTCCACCGCCACGTCCACGACCTTCTCCACCTTGGAGCCGTGCAGGGCGGACGTGAAGATGACCGGCGCGTAGCCCACGAACTTGAGGGCGATCTTGAGGTCCTCGCGGAAGGCCTCCTGGCGGCGCTTGTCCTCCGCGATGAGGTCCCACTTGTTCACCACGATGACCAGCGCGCGACCGCGGTCCATGGACAGGCCCGCGAGCTTCGCGTCCTGGTCCACCGCGGGCTCCGTGGCGTCCATCAGCAGCACCGCCACGTCGCTGCGCTCCAGCACCTTCAGCGCCGCGATGACGGAGTACTGCTCCACCTGGTGCGCGATGGTCTTCTTGCGCCGGATGCCCGCGGTGTCCGTGAGGATGAGCTGGTTGCCCTTGTACGTGACTTCCGAGTCGATGGGGTCACGCGTGGTGCCGGCGACCTCGCTGGTGACGACGCGCTTCTCCTTGAGGATGGCGTTGACCAGCGTGCTCTTGCCCACGTTGGGCCGGCCGATGATGGCCACGCGGATCTTCCCGTCGTCCGGCGGCGCCTCCGAGTCCTCGCCCTCCTGCTTCTCCGGGAGTTTGGACACCACGGAGTCCATCAGGCTGCCCATGCCGAGGTTGTGCTCGGCGGACATGGCGTTCACGTCGCCCAGGCCCAGGCGGAAGAACTCGCCGGACAGCGACTGCATCAGCCCGGTCTCGTTGTCCAGCTTGTTGGCCGCCACGACGACGGGCTTGCCCGACTTGCGCAGGTAGTTGGCGACGGCCTCGTCCGCCGTCGTCATGCCCGCGCGGGCATCCACGACGAAGATGATGACGTCGCACTCCTCCACCGCGAACTGCGCCTGCTCGCGCACCTGCTTGAGCAGCGTGTCCTTCTCACCGGGGACGAAGCCGCCCGTGTCGATGAGGGTGAAGGCGCGGCCCTCCCACTCCGCATCGGAGTAGTGCCGGTCGCGGGTGACGCCGGGCTCGTCCTGCACGAGCGCGATTCGGCGGCCCACCAGGCGGTTGAACAGCGTGCTCTTGCCCACGTTGGGGCGACCGACAATGGCGACCAGCGGCTTCATGGAGTCTCTTTCGACAGCGACGACGACTTCGAATGCAACGACGTCAGCGACACAAACTTCCGCGGCGACATCACTCGTAACCCAGCTTCCTCAGACCCGCGGCGCGCTCGCTCCAGCGGGCCTCCACGCGCACGCGCAGGTCCAGGTACACGTGCGCACCCAGCAGGCGCTGCACGGACTTGCGAGCGTCCGTGCCAATGAGCTTCAGCATCTGCCCCTGCTTGCCAATCAGGATGGCCTTCTGGCTGTCGCGCTCCACGTAGATGGACGCCGCGATGCGGATGAGGCCGCCCAGCTGGCCGGGGGGCGTGCCGGGGCGCGGCTCGCGCTCGGATTCGTCGAACACGTCCACCAGCACCGCGGTGGAGTACGGGATCTCCTGGCGGCAGTGCCGAAGCACCTGCTCGCGGATGTACTCCGCCACCAGCACGCGCTCCTGCTGGTCCGTGAGCATGTCCTCCGCGAAGAGGGGCTCGCCCTCCGGCAGGTGGCCCAGCACGACCTGGAACAGGTGATCCACGCCGTCCTTCTCCCGCGCGGAGATGGGCACCACCTCCGCGAAGGGGAACTCCTGGCCGTAGAGCGCGATGAGCGGCAGCAGCTTCGCCTTGGGGATGGAGTCGATCTTGTTGATGACCAGGAAGGTGGGCTTGCCCACCTTCTCCAGCCGCTCGAGGATGGCGCGGTTGCCCGGCGTCACGTCCAGCGTCTCGCCCTGGGGCGGCTCGATGAGGAAGAGGACCAGGTCCACCTCCTCGGCCGCGGAGATGGCGGCCTCCACCATGTAGCGGTTGAGCTCTCCCTTGGCCTGGTGGATGCCGGGAGTGTCGATGAACGCCACCTGCCCTTCCGGACGCGTCACCACGCCCAGGATGCGGTTGCGGGTGGTCTGCGGCTTGGGCGAAACGATGGCGATCTTCTCGCCTGTGAGCGCGTTGAGCAGCGTGCTCTTGCCCACGTTGGGCCGGCCGATGAGCGCGGCGAAGCCAGCGCGAGGGGTCTTCTTCTGGGACTGAGAGGCCATACTTCCGGAGATGATCAGTGGGCCTTCCGACTCCGACTTCGGGAAGGCCCCGTGGGAACTGCCAGGGTACGGCGGCGGACTGCTTACGAAGGCCGCGCCGTGGAGATGGTCAACGTCTGGATGCGCACGTCCCGGCGGGGACGGTCGCTTGAATCCTTGGGAAGCTCATTGGCGATGCGGTCCACCACGTCCTGCCCTTCCACCACCTCGCCGAAGATGGTGTACCGGTTGTCCAGGTGGGGCTGCGGCGCCGCGGTGATGAAGAACTGACTGCCGTTGGTGTTGGGGCCCGTGTTGCCCATGGCCAGAACACCCTTCTTGTCGAAACGCCGGCCGCTCTGGAACTCATCCTCGAAACGGAAGCCCGGCCCGTTGTTGCCCCGGCTGGTCGGGTCCCCGCCCTGAATCATGAAGTCCTTGATGCAGCGGAAGAAGAGCGTCCCGTCGTAGAGCGGGCGGCCGTGCTGGGGCTGGAACGTCACCGGGTCCTTCCAGGGCTTCTCCCCGGTGGCCAGCCCCACGAAGTTCTCCACCGTCTTGGGCGAGTCCTTGGAGAACAGGCGCACCACGATGCGCCCCTCCGTCGTCTGGAAGGTGCCGAACAGCTCCGTGCCCGCGTGGGCCAGCTCCATGAAGCTCATTGCGGGGTGCCCTTCTTGGGGGCGGCGGGCTTGGGCGCGGCCGGCTTCTTGGGCGCCTTCTCACTCAGCGTCACCGTTTCCAGGACCACGGGCGTCTGCGGGCGGTCCTGCGCGCTGCGCGGCACGGTGCCAATCTTCTCCACCACGTCGTAGCCGGTGACGACCTCGCCGAAGATGGTGTGGCGGCCGGTGAGGTGCGCGGGCGTGGCGGTGGTGATGAAGAACTGGCTGCCGTTGGTGTTGGGGCCCGCGTTGGCCATGGCCAGGATGCCCGGCTTGTCGAAGCCGCGGCCGCTCTGGAACTCGTCCTCGAAGCGGAAGCCCGGGTCACCCCGGCCGGTGCCGGTGGGGTCGCCGCCTTGAATCATGAAGCCCGGGATGACGCGGTGGAAGACGGTGCCGGCGTAGAGCGGCTTGCCCTTCACCGGGTCGCCCGTCTTCGGATCCGTCCAGGCCTTCTCGCCCGTGGCCAGGCCCACGAAGTTCTCCACCGTCTTGGGCGCGTCCTTGGAGAAGAGCTTCACGGTGATGACGCCCTGGCTCGTCTTCAGCGTCGCGTAGAGGTCCTTGCCGGCCTGGACCTTCTTCGTCCAGGGGCCCGCGACGGGCTCGGCGGCCAACGCCGCGACGGCGGCCAGCGCCACGGTGAGACCGAGAAGACGGTGCATACGGAACAAACTCCAGGGCAGGAAGGCGCGGACCCTACCCC